>NZ_JANNML010000221.1:0-16612 GCF_031397825.1 Nocardioides sp. | reverse complement strand
CTCGGACGCAAGTTCGCGCGCGCCGTCGCCCTCGAGCCCGGGGTCTCCCGGGTGATCGGTGTGGACGTCGTCCCTCCTCGCGGGGACATGGGCGACGTGTCCTTCGTGCGCGCCGACATCCGCAACCCGGTCATCGCCAAGGTCATCGCCAAGGAGGACGTCGACACCGTCGTCCACATGAGCGTCATCTCGACCCCCGGCAGTGCCGGTGGTCGCAACACGATGAAAGAGCTCAACGTCATCGGCACGATGCAGCTGCTCGCGGCCTGCCAGAAGGCGCCGGGGCTGCGGCACCTGATCGTGAAGTCGACGACGACGGTCTACGGCGCCAGCAACCGCGACCCCGCGATGTTCACCGAGGACATGGAGCCGCGCCGCGCCCCGCGCGCCGGCTACGCCAAGGACGTCGCGGAGATCGAGGGCTACGTCCGCGGCTTCGCGCGGCGCCGTCCCGACGTACGCGTCACGCTGCTGCGTGCCGCCAACGTCATCGGTCCCCAGGTCCTGAGCCCGATCACGTCCTACTTCCGGCTACCGGTCCTGCCCACGGTCCTCGGCTACGACGCCCGCCTGCAGTTCCTCCACCAGCACGACCTGCTCGGCGTGCTGCGCCACAGCGTCAACGCCGACGTGCACGGCACCTTCAACATCGCCGGTGACGGGATCCTGATGCTCTCGCAGGCCGCCCGACGTCTCCAGCGGCCGACCGTCCCGATGCCCGGCTTCGCTGTCGGCAACGTCGGGTCGTTCCTCCGCTCGGCCCGGGTCGCCGACTTCTCGCCCGAGCAGCTCTCCTTCCTCACCTACGGGCGGGGCGTCGACACGACCCGGATGCGCGAGGTCCTCGGCTTCGAGCCACGCTTCACCACCGCGGAGGCCTTCGCCGACTTCGGCAAGAGCCTCCCGACGACCGGTGGCCGCTCCGAGCGGGTGCTCGCCGGGATCGCGCGCCAGCTGCCCGAGCCCGGGGCCGCCCGAGCCGGAGCCTCGCAGGCGTCAGGCCTCGTCGAGATCGGCCCTGGAGGAGTCCGCCGTGGGTGACGCCGAGATCATCCCCATCGGGACCCGTGGCCGACCGGGCCGAGGCACCGGCAAGCAGCCGAGCAGCGCCGCGCGCAGCCTGGCTCCCCGGGGCAAGCCCAAGCCGGCCGCCACGAAGGCGAGCCCGACCAGGAGACCCGCCCCGACGAAGAAGCCCACCGACACCGTCGACCCGCTGCTCGACGACGCCAGCGCGCCGGTCATCGAGACCGACCCGGCGGTGACCCCGTCCGAGACCCCGGTCATCGACAGCGCGCCGGTCATCCAGGAGGCCGGCACCGCCACGGCGCCGCTGGTCCCGCCCGCGCTGACCAAGAGCCGCAACCCCCTGGGCGGCATTCCCAGCAAGGACTGGCTGGCGGCCTTCCAGCACGCCGCCCGCGAGGTCTTCGGCGAGCAGTGGGAGCCCCAGCTGGCCAGATTCCTGGCCTTCCTGCGCCGCCGCGTCACCGGCGACTACGTCGTGGATGAATACGGCTTCGACCAGGAGGTCACCCAGCGCTTCTTCATGGCCGCGCTGCGACCGATCGCGGAGAAGTGGTTCCGCATCGAGGTCCGCGGCATCGACAACATCCCCACCGACGGGGGCGCGCTGGTCGTCTCCAACCACTCCGGCACGATCCCGGTCGACGGACTCATGACGATGGTCTCGATCCACGACCACACCGGTCGCTTCCTGCGCCCCCTCGGAGCCGACCTGGTCTTCTCGATGCCGATCGTCAGCAGCCTGGCCCGCAAGGGCGGTGCCACGCTGGCGTGCAGCGAGGACGCCGAGCGGATGCTGCGCGGTGGCGAGCTCGTGGGTGTGTGGCCCGAGGGCTTCAAGGGCATCGGCAAGCCCTACGCCGACCGCTACAAGCTCCAGCGCTTCGGCCGCGGCGGCTTCGTGTCGGCAGCGCTCCGCACCGGTGTCCCCATCGTGCCCCTCGCGGTCGTCGGCGCCGAGGAGATCTACCCGCTGGTCGGCAACATCCCCGGCCTGGCGCGCATCCTCGGGGTGCCCTACATCCCGATCACGCCGTTCTTCCCGTTGCTCGGCCCCCTCGGCCTGGTTCCGCTGCCGTCCAAGTGGCTGCTGGAGTTCGGCGAGCCGATTCGCACCGACGACTACGACGGCGCGGCCAGCGACGACCCGATGCTGGTCTTCAACGTGACCGACCAGGTCCGCGAGACCATCCAGCAGACGCTCTACTCCCTGCTGATGCAGCGCCAGTCCGTCTTCCGCTGATCCCGTTGTGTCGCCGCCCCACGAGGTGCCGACGCGACGACGCCCCTGACCGGTAGGGCCAGGGGCGGTCTCAGCAGAGCGACGTCAGTCGAGCAGGCCGACGACGCCGTCGACGGTGTCCTCGAGGACCTCGCCGAGGTCGGGCTGGTTGGCCGGCACCGAGGGCGAGGGCGCGGAGCCACCACCGGTCAGGCCGTCCGTCAGGTCGGTGATGGGGTCGTCGTCCTCGCCTGCCGGGGCCTCGCCCGGCTCGGGCGTGCCGGGCTGCTCGAGGACGGGCGGCTCGGTGGGCTGGGCGGCGGGCGGCTCGGTCGCCTGGCCGGTGCCGCGGTTGCCACCCCTGCCGGGCTTGCCCTCACCCTGGCCGGAGCCGGCGGTGCTGGTCTGCTCGGCAGGCTGGTTGCCCGTCACGTTGGCGAGGAGGTCGGCGACGTCGTTGAAGACGAACTCGGGGATCTCGGTCAGGCCCTTGACCACGCAGGTCGGGCACAGCGCGATCGCCTGCTGGTCGATCTGGGTGAGGACCTGGGCGGCCTGGACCAGCGCGCTGCGGGCACCCTCCGGCACGAGGCCCTCGAGCTCCTGGAGCGTGTCCATGCTGTCGGCCGCAAAGGTGCGCAGCTCCGAGATGGACGCCTCTTGGCCGGTCGACTCGTAGGAGGCGAGCAAGAGGTCGGAGGCCTCGGTGGCCTGCGTCGTGAACGCCTGGAGGGTCTCGGCGATGGCCAAGGTGGCGCTGTCGCGCCTCTCGCGGCTGAGCTCGTCGACCTCCTCGAGCCGGCCGGAGGCGTTGGCGAGCAGCGTCGAGCCCTTGTCGCCCTCGTCGACCTGGACGCCTGCTTGGGCGTTCTCGAGGGCTCGCTTGAGCGGGTAGAGGGTGTCGCCGGGCAGCGCGGTCTGGGCGGCCACGGCCATGGAGGTCGTGGCGCCGACGATCGCGAAGCCGCCCATGGCGACCGCGATGCGGCGCTCGCGCGGCGTACGCCGGGGGGCGACGGTCAGGCGCGCCTTCATCTCGGCGTCGGTCGAGGGGGCGAGGGCGGTCTCGGCGGCGATCATCAGCCGCTCACGCAGGTCGGCGACGAACGCCGGCCGCGCCTGGACGGGGGTGACGTGCCGCATCGCCTCGACGAGCTCGAGGACGTCGACGTAGCGCGCATCGGTCAGCTCACGGGTCGAGGCGTTCTCGACCAGGGAGTTGAACTCCTCGGCGCGTCGTCGCGCCGTGAATGCGGGTGTCATCGGGTCCATCCTGTGGGCGTGCTGGGTGCGGGTCGTGCCAGCGAGGTAAGAGGTGCTGACATCGGGCTCAACGACGGGTCGACCACGGAAGTTACGCGGGCGGGCTGGTGCAAATACGTGGCCAGCGACACGGCGCGTGAGGGAACAAATCCGGACATCGCGATCACCCCCTGATCCCGTCGGGCATCAGCTTGGCGAGGTTGCGGACCCCGCGGAGCTGGAGCTGCTTGACGGCGCCGTCGCTGCGACCCAGGACGGCGGCGGTCTCGGCGATGCTCATGCCCTGGAGGAAGCGCATGACCAGGCAGTCGCGCTGCTCCTCGGGGAGCTCGGTGAGCGCCTTGAGCAGGATCTCGTTGGTGAGGCCGGCGAGGACGGTCATCTCCGGGCCCTCGGTGGTGTCGTCGTGCGCCCCCATGTCCTCGGTGGTGAGCTCGAGGCGCGTGCGACCGGCCTTGAAGTGGTCGGTCGCGAGGTTGCGGGCGATGGTCATGAGCCAGGCGCCGAAGTCCTTGCCCTGCCACCGGAAGTTGGTCATGCTCCGCAGCGCCCGGAAGAAGGTCTCCGAGGTGAGGTCCTCGGCCAGGGTCGAGGAACGGGTGCGGTAGAAGAGGAAGCGGTAGACCGACGACTGGTAGTGGTCGTAGAGGAGGCCGAAGGCGTCGGCGTCACCCTTGCGGGCCAGCTCGACGAGGGCGATGAGGCGGGTGCGCTCGGCCTCGTCCTCCTCGGAGGACGTCGCGAGGTCGGCGTCGCCGTAGGCCCCGCCGCCCGAGCCGAAGCCCGATCCACCGGCGAGGGGGTGGTGGCTGTCGTCGGCCAGCGCCTCGGCGCGCAGGACCTGCGCACCCCCAGCGAGCAGTGGCTGCTCGACCAGGATCAGGCGCGCGACGAGCGCGCGCAGGGCTTCGAGCCCGCGCTGCGTGTCACGACCATTCGACGGCATGCTGATGAGAGACCCTCCCCGCTGAGGCGTGCCCCCCGGCGCCCTGTCCTTCGATCGTAGGCCAGTTGCCTACCGACGGGGAACAAATCCGGGGTTCTCCGGTCCAGACCACGGGCCCCGGAGGGCCTGATGGTGTGCGGCTGTGCCCGGGAGGTCCGTGGGTCGTGCCCGAATGGGTCCGGATGGGCCTGTTCTGCCCGACGCTGGTCGACGCCGCCCGATCGTCCCGGACGACTCAGCGGCGCTTGCGGAACGCCACACCTGCGGCGACGGTGCCGGACGCGGCACCGGCGAGGGCGCCGACGACCAGCCCGGCCCGGGCGGCCTTGCGGCCGGTGCGGTAGTCGCGGATCCGCCAGCCCTCCGCGCGGGCGTGGGCGCGCAGCCGGGGGTCGGGGTTGATCGCGACGGGGTCGCCCACCAGCGAGAGCATCGGCAGGTCGTTGGCGGAGTCGGAGTAGGCCGAGCAGGTGGCCAGGTCGAGCCCCTCGCGCTCCGCGAGCGCCTGCACGGCGACGGCCTTGGCCGGGCCGTGGAGCATGTCGCCGACGAGGCGGCCGGTGTAGACGCCGTCGACGTGCTCGGAGACGGTGCCCATGGCCCCCGTCAGGCCCAGGCGGCGGGCGATGATCGTGGCGATCTCGATCGGGGCAGCCGTCACGAGCCACACCCGCTGCCCCTGGTCGAGGTGCATCTGGGCCAGGGCGCGGGTGCCGGGCCAGATCCGGTGGGCCATGGCCTCGTCGAAGATCTCCTCGCCCAGCTCCTCGAGCTCGGCCACGGTGTGGCCGGCGATGAAGCTGAGGGCGGAGTTGCGGGCCTCGGCCACGTGCTCGGGGTCCTCGACCCCCACGACGCGGAAGTAGGCCTGCTTCCACGCGGCTCCCAGGATGTCGCGCGTCGTGAAGAAGTCGCGTCGGTGCAGTCCGCGGGCCAGGTGGAAGATGCTCGCGCCCTGCATGACGGTGTTGTCGACGTCGAAGAACGCCGCCGACGTGAGGTCCGCCGGGGTGAGCAGGGCGCTCTCGACCTCGGCCGCCGCGGCCGCAGCCTCCCCGGCCAGCGTCGAGCGTTGCTGGAGGTTCAGCGGCTTGTGGTGCTTGTCCGGCGGCGACACGCGCTCAGGGTAGCCCGCGTCGACGCGGGCGCCGTACGACGTGCCCAGAGGTGTTGCAGGCCTGTCGATGGCCTGCGATCCGCGAGAGGAGGCCGGCCGGGGTGTGGAAGTATCAGCCCATGTCTGGCCAGCACCCCTCCCCGGTCGCGCGCGACGTCGCTGACCTCGTGGCGACGGCTGCCGCCGAGAGTCCCGACCGCCTCGCGGTCGTCGAGGCCGGCGGACGCAGCGTCACGTGGGCCCAGCTCGACGACGAGGTCGGTCGGGTCGCCACCGGGCTCGGCGCCGCCGGCATCGTCGCGGGGCTGCGCGTCATGGCCGTCGTCGGCAACCGCATCGAGTTCATCACGACCTACCTCGGCACCCTGCGCGCCCAGGCCGTCGCCGTGCCGGTCAACCCCCACGCGACCCCGGGCGAGCTCGCCCGGATGATCGCCGACTCCGGCGCCCGGATGGTGGTGGCCGACGGCAACGCCGTGTCCCGGGTGCGGGAGGCCGTCGCGCTGCTGGACCGCGCGCTGTCCGGCGAGCTCGAGGGGGCCGACGACATCGACCCCGCCGTGCTCGAGCGGCTGACCCTGCCGCGGGTCGTGGTCATCGGCGCCACCCTGCTCCCGGGCGAGCGCTCCTACGACCACCTGCGCGCCGACAAGGCCCGCGCCGTCCCGCCGCTCCAGGACCCCGAGAAGCTCGCGGCCCTCCTCTACACCAGCGGTACGTCGGGCCGCCCGCGCGCCGCGATGCTCACCCACCGTGCGTTGATCGCCAACATCGAGCAGGCCGCGGCCGTCGATCCGCCGATGATGCACGGCGACGACGTGGTGCTCGGGGTGCTGCCGATGTTCCACGTCTACGGCCTCAACGCGGTGCTCGGCGGGGTGCTGCTGCATCGCGCCAAGCTCGTGCTGGCCGAGCGCTTCGACCCGCAGGGCACCCTCGACCTCATCGACGACGAGGCGTGCAGCGTGGTGCCGATCGCTCCGCCGGTGTTCGCCTACTGGCGCTCGGTCGAGGGGCTCGAGGAGCGACTCGGCCCGGTCCGGCTGGTGCTGAGCGGCTCCGCGCCGTTGGCCCCGGAGGTCATCGAGGAGTTCACGGCGCGCACTGGCATCGCGGTCCACCAGGGCTACGGCCTCACCGAGGCCTCCCCGGTCGTCACCAGCACGCTGCGGTCGCAGGTCCTGCAGACCGGCTCGGTCGGCGCTGCGCTCGAGGGCATCGAGATCCGCCTGGTCGACGAGGCCGGCGCGATCCCCGTCGGCGACGACCCCGGCGAGATCCAGGTCCGGGGGGCCAACCTCTTCAGCGGCTACTGGCCCGACGGCGCCGACGGGCCCGACGACGACGGCTGGTGGTCGACCGGGGACGTCGGCTTCCTCGACGCCTCAGGCGACCTCTTCCTGGTCGACCGGCTCAAGGAGCTGGTCATCGTGTCGGGTTTCAACGTCTATCCCGTGGAGGTCGAGGAGGTCATCGGCGAGGTCCCCGGGGTGAGCGAGGTGGCCGTGATCGGTGTCGAGGACCCCGTGACCGGCGAGGCCGTGGTCGCCTACGTCGTGGCACCCGGGGGCGACCCGGCGACCGTCGGGTCCGCCGTACGCGACCACTGCGCGCAGCGCCTCGCCCGCTTCAAGCAGCCCAGCCGCATCGAGGTCGTCGACACCCTCCCGCTGACCGGCACCGGCAAGGTGCAGAAGGGGCGGTTGCGGGGCCTCGAGCGACGCCGGGCCCTGGGCATCCTCGAGTGAGCGCGCCGGCCGACCGTGCCGAGGTCAGGGTGACGCTCTACAGCCGGCCCGGCTGCCACCTGTGCGATGACGCGCGCGTCGTCGTCGAGGCCGTGTGCGCCGAGCTGGGGGAGTCGTTCACCGAGGTCTCCATCGACGACGACCCCGAGCTCACCCGCCGCTTCGGCGAGGAGATCCCGGTGACCTTCGTGGACGGCCGCCAGCACGACTTCTGGCGCGTCGACGCGACCCGGTTGCGGGCGGCTCTGGCGCGCTGAGTGCGACGTACGACGTGGGCTCTGCTGCTCACGCGGCCGCCTCATCAAGGTGTGTCGGCCGAGCGTCGCCTCCCACGGTGAAGCGGGCGCCGGCTGCAACGCCGGTCCGCGGCCACGACTCCCCACGACGACACGCCACCTCCCACGGGGTGCTCACCATGGGCAGTGGCGGTTCGTCTGCATACCGTGATGGACCGGCCGCCGCCAGGCCCACTCACCCGCCCGACCGACGACCACACCGCCGCAGGAGGTGCCGGGCGCGGACCCGCTGCGGGTGGGTCATCTCACATGTGCTAGCCCGGGACGCCTGAGCGGCAACGGCTCGTTTTGTTCTCCCGTTCACAAACTCCTACAGTGATCTGGCCGCACCCCCGGAGGGCCTCGGACGGGGCCCCCTGATCGTGGCGTGCGACTGGAAAGAAGACAGTGACCGCACGGACAACGAGTGAGACTGCCCGGGACATCCCCGAGGCGACGGTCGCTCGCCTGCCCGTCTACCTACGGGCCCTGACGACCCTGGTCGAGGCCGGCACGCAGACGTGCTCGAGCGAGGACCTCGCCGCTGCCGCCGGGGTCAACAGCGCCAAGCTCCGCAAGGACCTGTCCTACCTCGGCAGCTACGGCACCCGGGGTGTCGGCTACGACGTCGACTACCTGCGCTACCAGATCGCCCGCGAGATCGGCGTGACCCAGGACTGGCCGGTCGTCATCGTCGGCATCGGCAACCTCGGCCACGCCCTCGCCAACTACTCCGGCTTCCGCAGCCGCGGCTTCCGCGTCGTCGCTCTGCTCGACGCCGACCCCGAGCGCCACGACGAGGTCGTCGCGGGCGTCGACGTGCGCGCCTTCGACGACCTCGAGCAGATCGTCGCCGAGCAGGGCGTGGCCATCGGCGTCATCGCCACGCCCGCCCTGGCCGCGCAGGACGTCGCCGACCGGATGGTCGCCTGCGGCATCACCAGCATCCTCAACTTCGCCCCCTCGGTCCTCTCGGTCCCGGACGGCGTGGACGTGCGCAAGGTGGACCTGTCCATCGAGCTGCAGATCCTCGCCTACCACGAGCAGCGGAAGGCCCAGAGCGCATGAGCGTCCTCGTCGTCGGAATCTCCCACAACTCCGCCCCGGTCTCCCTCCTGGAGCGGGTCGCGCTCGACGCCGACGGGGTCAGCAAGCTCATCCACGACGCCTCGGCCAGCGAGCACGTCACCGAGGCGACGGTGATCTCGACCTGCAACCGGGTCGAGATCTACACCGAGGTCGACCGCTTCCACGGCAGCGTCGAGGAGCTCTCCCGGCTGCTCGTCGAGCACGCGGGGGAGTCGACCGAGTCGATGCTGCCGCACCTCTACGTCCACTACGACGACGGTGCTGTCTCCCACCTCTTCCAGGTCGCCGCCGGTCTCGACTCGATGGCCGTCGGCGAGGCGCAGATCCTCGGCCAGACCCGTGAGGCGCTGCGCCTGGGCCAGGAGATGGGCACGGTCGGCTCCGCGCTCAACCTCCTCTTCCAGCAGGCGCTGCGCGTCGGCAAGCGCTCGCGCGCCGAGACCGACATCGATCGCGTGGCCCCCTCGTTGGTCTCCGCAGCCCTCGAGCGCTCCGAGGCCGCCATCGGGCCGGTCGCGGGCAAGCGGGTGCTGGTCGTCGGCGCCGGCGCCATGGCCGGGCTGGCCACGGCGACGGTGTCCCGGCTCGAGCCCGCCGAGGTGACCGTGGTCAACCGCACCGTGGGTCGCGTCGAGCGCCTCGTGACCGAGTACGGCGTGCGCGCCGGCGCCATGGGCGACCTCGCCGTCGAGATCGCCCGGGCCGACATCCTGATCAGCTGCACCGGTGCGACCGGCGTCCTGGTCACGCGCGACATGCTCCTGACCACGCGCCCCGACGCGCGCCCGCTGTCGGTCATCGACCTGGCCCTGCCGCACGACGTCGAGCCGGCCGTCGGCGACCTCCCGGGCGTCACGCTGATCGGCCTGGCCGACCTCGCCGAGGTGCTCCAGGACTCCGACGCCGGCCGCGAGGTCTCCGACGTACGCTCCATCGTCACGCAGGAGGTCACCGCCTTCCTCGCCGCGCGCCGCCAGGCCCAGGTGACGCCCACCGTGGTGGCGCTGCGCTCGATGGCGACCTCGGTCGTCGATGCCGAGATGAGCCGCCTGGTCGGCCGGCTGCCCGACCTCGACGAGTCGGCCCGCCTGGAGATCCTCCACACCGTGCGCCGCGTCGCCGACAAGCTGCTCCACGAGCCGACCGTGCGGGTCAAGGAGCTGTCCAACGAGCAGGGCGCGGTGTCCTACGCCGCTGCCCTGGCCGAGCTCTTCGCGCTCGACCCCGAGGCCGTCGTGGCCGTGACACGTCCGGAGGGCCTCACATGAGTGCTCCCCTCCGCATCGGCACGCGAGCGTCCCTGCTGGCGACCACCCAGGCCGGTCACGTCGCCGAGATGATCCGCACCACGCTCGGTCGTGAGGCGGTGCTGGTCGAGGTCTCCACGGAGGGCGACCGCACCCAGGCCTCCGGCGTGCCGCTCGAGGCCATCGGCGGCACCGGTGTCTTCGTCAGCGCCCTGCGCGACGCGCTGCTCGCGGGCGAGGTCGACGTCGCGGTGCACTCCCTCAAGGATCTCCCGACCTATCCCGCCGCGGGCATCACGCTGGCCGCGGTGCCGCTGCGCGAGGACCCGCGCGACGTCGTCGTCGCCCGCGACGGCCTCACCCTCGGCGAGCTGCCGGTCGGCAGCCGGGTCGGGACGGGCTCGCCGCGCCGCGTCGCGCAGCTGCACGCCCTCGGCCTCGGTTTGGACGTCGTGGGCGTTCGTGGCAACGTCGACACCAGGATCAGCAAGGTCCGCTCCGGGGAGTACGACGCCGTCGTGCTCGCCAGGGCGGGACTCTCCCGGATCGGCCGTCTCGACGAGGCCACCGAGGTGCTCGACCCGCTCCAGATGCTTCCTGCCCCCGGGCAGGGCGCGCTGGGCATCGAGTGCCGCTCGGAGGGTGGCCTGGCCGAGGAGCTCGCAAGGCTCGAGGACACGCACACCCGCTCGGCCGTGGACGCCGAACGTGCCGTGCTGGCCACCTTGGAGGGTGGTTGCTCGGCACCGATCGGAGCCCTGGCCGAGGTCGCGGAGGGTGATGAGGGAGACGAGATCTGGGTGCGGGCCATCGCGCTCTCGCTCGACGGGGGCCTGTCGGTTCGGATGTCCGCATCCGGCGCCCCCGCTGACGCCACCGGCGTCGGCAACCGCCTGGCGGACGAGATGCTCGCCGACGGTGCAGGACAACTGAATCAACCGACAGACCCATCAGCAGAGGTGCAGAACGCATGACGCGAGGCAAGACCACAGGCACGACCCAGGGCAGCACCCAGGGCACGACCAAGGCCGCCACACGTGGCTGGGTGTCGTTCGTGGGCAGTGGCCCCGGCGATCCCGACCTGCTGACCGTGCGAGCCGTCGAGCTCATCAAGCAGGCTGAGGTGATCGTCACCGAGTCGCCCGAGCACGCCGGCCTCGTCCGGACCCTGCTCGGCCTGCCCGAGCCCGTCGAGGCCGCGGAGACCGCTGAGGGCGAGAGCGACGTCGTCGTCCCCGAGGTCACCGGTCCCGAGCTGGTCGACGGCGGCTTCGGCGAGGACGGCCAGCCGCTGACCCACGCCGCGCGCGCCAAGGTCGTCGTCAAGCACGCCAAGAAGGGGCTGCGCGTCGTCCGTCTCCTCTCCGGCGACCCGTTCCTCTACGCCTCCGGGCCCGAGGAGGCCCAGGCGGTGGCCAAGGCCGGCATTGGCTTCGAGGTCGTCCCGGGCGTCTCCTCCGTCGGCGCCGTCCCGGCCTACGCCGGCATCCCGCTGACCACCAAGGACCACCGCGAGATGTCGGTGATCACCTGCGGCGACAAGGTCGACTGGTCGGCCTACGCCGACGACCGCACCCTCGTGCTGCTCTCCGCCGTCGGCCAGATCGGTGACATCGCCAAGGCGCTCATGCTCGCCGGCCGCTCGCCGGAGACCCCGGTCGCCATGACCCGCGTCGGCACCACCACCGAGCAGTCCACCGTCACCTCGACGCTCGAGCACATCGCGAGCGACGCCCGCGCGGCCCGCATGGCACCGCCGGCCATCGTCGTGGTCGGCAAGGTCGTCAACCTGCGCGACACGCTGTCGTGGTTCGAGAGCAAGCCGCTCTTCGGCTGGCGCGTGCTGGTGCCCCGCACCAAGGACCAGGCCGGCGCCCTCTCCTCGCGACTGCGCGGCTACGGCGCGGTGCCCGAGGAGGTCCCGACGATCTCGGTCGAGCCCCCGCGCAACCCGCTCCAGATGGACAAGGCCGTGCGCGGTCTCGTCGAGGGCCGCTACGAGTGGATCGCCTTCACCTCCGTCAACGCGGTCAAGGCCGTGCGCGAGAAGTTCGAGGAGTACGGCCTCGACGCCCGCGCCTTCTCGGGCCTCAAGATCGCCGCCGTCGGTGACAAGACCGCCCAGGCCATCGCCGCCTGGGGCCTGCGTGCCGACCTGCTGCCCTCGGGCGAGCAGTCGGCCGCCGGGCTGCTGGCCGACTGGCCCGAGTACGACGACCTGCTCGACCCGATCAACCGGGTCTTCCTGCCGCGCGCCGACATCGCCACCGAGAACCTCGTGGCGGGCCTGGTCGACCTGGGCTGGGAGTGCGACGACGTCACCGCCTACCGCACCGTGCGGGCCACCCCGCCGCCGGCGCCGACGCGCGACGCGATCAAGACCGGCAAGTTCGACGCGGTCGTGTTCACCTCGTCCTCGACCGTGCGCAACCTGGTCGGCATCGCCGGCAAGCCGCATCCCTCGACGATCATCGCCGTCATCGGCCCCGCGACCGCCAAGACGGCCGAGGAGCACGGGCTGCGGGTCGACGTGCTCTCGCCCAAGCCCGACATCGACGTCCTCACCGACGCGCTGGCCGACTTCGGTGCCGCACGCCGCGTGGCGATGATCGAGGCCGGTGAGCCCGTCACCAAGCCGTCGGCGCGCAAGCCGTCCGGTCGTCGTACGAAGGCCACCTCGTCGCGATGACATCCGGCTCCGGAGAGGTGCGCGGGCCCGAGGTGTCGGGTCCGGTCGTGCGGCCGCGCCGGCTGCGCACCACTCCGGCGCTGCGCCGCATGGTCGCCGAGACCTCGGTCGAGGCGCGTCAGCTGGTGCTGCCGCTCTTCGTGCGTGAGGGTCTCGACGCGCCGCGGCCGATCTCGTCGATGCCGGGCGTGGTGCAGCACTCGCGCGCCTCGGCGCGCGCCGCTGTCACCGAGGCGGCTGAGCTCGGGCTGGGGGGCGTCATGCTCTTCGGCATCCCCGAGACCAAGGACGCCGAGGGCTCCGGTGCACTCGACCCCGACGGCATCCTCAACGTCGCGATCGTCGACGCGGTCGCCGAGGTCGGCGACGCCCTGACGGTCATGAGCGACCTGTGCCTCGACGAGTTCACCGACCACGGCCACTGCGGCGTGCTCACCCCCGACGGCCGCGTGGACAACGACGCCACCCTGGTCGCCTACGCCGAGATGGCCCGCGTGCAGGCCGCCGCCGGCGTCCACATGGTCGGCCCGAGCGGGATGATGGACGGCCAGGTCGCGGTGGTCCGCTCCGCGCTCGACACCGCCGGTCACCAGGACGTGTCGATCCTGGCCTACTCCGCGAAGTACGCCTCCGCCTTCTACGGCCCCTTCCGCGAGGCCGTCGACTCCTCGCTCCAGGGCGACCGACGCACCTACCAGCAGGACTCCGCCAACGGCCTCGAGGGCGTCCGCGAGGCGCTGCTCGACGGCGAGCAGGGCGCCGACATCGTCATGGTGAAGCCGGCCCTGGCCTACCTCGACGTGCTGCGCCGGGTCCGTGACGCGGTCTCGGTGCCGGTCGCTGCCTACAACATCTCCGGTGAGTACTCCATGGTCGAGGCCGCTGCCGCCCGCGGCTGGATCGACCGCGAGCCGGCGATCCTCGAGACGCTCGGCTCGATCCGGCGCGCCGGTGCCGACGTGATCCTGACCTACTGGGCTGCCGAGGCTGCGCGGTTGCTGCGGCGCTGACGGCCTGCCTGCATGAGTCCCCGGATGTCCGGGGACTCTGTCACTTGGGGGGTGTTGCAACCCCCGACAAGAGCGCGACTCGCCCGTCCAGTACGGCGAGCCGTGCGGCGACGCGCCTTCTGCGGCCGGGCGCGTCCTAGGGTGGGCGGCACCCACCGCCAGCCGCTCAGAGAGGCGCCACCATGTCCGAGGTCCTGGTCGAGGCACGCGACGGCGTGCAGGTCATCACGATCAACCGCCCCGAGGCCCGCAACGCCATCAACGGCGCGGTGGCCCGCGGGATCTCCGCGGCCATCGACGAGCTCGAGGCCAGTGACGAGCTCCGGGTCGCGGTGCTCACCGGCGCCGGCGGCACGTTCTGCGCGGGCATGGACCTGAAGGGCTTCCTCACCGGCGACGTGCCGATCGTCGAGGGACGCGGCTTCGGCGGGCTCACCGAGGGGCCGCCGCGCAAGCCGCTGATCGCCGCGGTCGAGGGCCATGCCGTGGCCGGTGGCTTCGAGCTGACCCTCGCGTGCGACCTGGTCGTCGCCGCCGAGGACGCCAGCTTCGGGGTGCCCGAGGTCAAGCGCGGCCTGGTCGCTGCCGCCGGGGCGGCGCTGCTGCTGCCGCAGCGGATCCCGCAGGCGATCGCGCTGGAGATGTTGATGACCGGGGCCTCGATCGACGCCGCCCGCGCGGCCCAGCTGGGCCTGGTCAACCGCGTGACCGCGAAGGGTGGCGCCCTCGACGGCGCCCTCGAGCTGGCCCACCAGGTCGCCGCCAACGGTCCGCTGGCGGTCGCGGTCAGCAAGCAGATCGCCCGCTCCGCGCGTGACTGGTCGACCGAGGAGGGCTGGGCCCGGCAGGCCGAGCTCACGATGGACGTCTTCGGGTCGCAGGACGCCCAGGAGGGCGCCACCGCGTTCGCCGAGAAGCGGCCGCCGGTCTGGAAGGGCCGCTGACGCGTCGTACGACGCCGGGTGTCCGGGTGTCCGGGTGGCGGCCGGGGTGTCCGGGAAGACGGTGACTGGTGGGTGGTCGGCTGAGCGTGGGACCGCCCGCAGCTCACCGCTCGCGCGCCCTCACCGCTGGCCCCCACCACCCCGACGTCACCCATCCCGGCATCGGTCCGGGACGACGAAGGACCGGCAGACCGGGACCAACGGCCCTGCCGGGTGGGCGCCCGCCGGCCTAGCGTGGAGTCCCGGGTGGCGCTCCGGCCACCCCCTCCCGAGGAGGTCGCCATGCCCTACACCGAGTCCCCGGTCCGCGAGCTCAGCGTGGAGGAGTGCTGGTCGCTGCTCGACAGCGAGGAGATCGGCCGGCTGGCCTACCGGCTCGTCGACGAGATCCACGTCGTGCCCCTCAACTACGTCGTCGACCAGGGTGAGCTGCTCTTCCGCACGACGCCCGGCAACAAGCTCTTCGCCGCTGCGCTCCACTCGGAGGTCGCCTTCGAGATCGACTGGTTCGGCGACGACGTGGCCTGGTCGGTCGTGGCCCGCGGGCGGATGCGCGTCCTCGACGAGGTCGAGGAGCACCGGGTGGACACCCTGCCGCTGCGGCCCTGGGTGGCCACGCTCAAGTACGACGTCGTCGGCGTGCGGCCCGAGGTCGTCACCGGCCGGACGTTCACCCTGGACCGCTCGTCGGGGGACGGGTCCGGCGGCAGCGCCACCGGCCCTGCGGCGCAGCGGTGACAACCGGGCACAGGACGGGAGCGGTCTCCGAGGTCCCCGCCCCCGTCGGGCGTCCCGGCCATGCCGAGGAGCTCGACGAGATCGCGGAGCTGGCCCAGTCGCTGCTCCGCGAGGGACACGAGTACGACGACGTCCCCGGCCCGGGCGGGCTGCCGCCGTGGCGCGAGGGCTACCCCTACGAGCACAAGCTGTCGCGGGCCCGCTACGAGAAGACCAAGCGCAAGCTCCAGATCGAGCTGCTCAAGCTCCAGGCACACGTGAAGGAGACCGACCAGAAGATCGCGATCCTCTTCGAGGGCCGTGACGCGGCCGGCAAGGGCGGGTCGATCAAGCGGTTCATGGAGCACCTCAACCCCCGGGGCGCCCGGGTCGTGGCGCTCAGCGTGCCGACCGAGCGGGAGCAGACGCAGTGGTACTTCCAGCGCTACGTCGAGCACCTGCCCAGCGGCGGGGAGATCGTGCTCTTCGACCGGTCCTGGTACAACCGGGCCGGTGTGGAGCGGGTGATGGGCTACTGCTCGCCCCACCAGTACCTCGGCTTCATGCGCGAGGCCCCGGAGTTCGAGCGCATGTTGGTGCATGCCGACATCCGCCTCGTCAAGCTGTGGTTCTCGGTGTCCCACGACGAGCAGGCGGCCCGGTTCGCGGCCCGCTCGCTGGACCCGGTGAAGCAGTGGAAGCTGTCGCCGACCGACCTCGCCAGCCGCGACAAGTGGGCCGACTACACCGCCGCCAAGGAGGCGATGTTCTTCTACACCGACACCGGTGACGCGCCCTGGACGGTGGTGAAGTCCAACGACAAGCGTCGCGCACGGCTCGAGGCGATGCGCGTGGTGCTGGCCGCCTTCGACTACCCGTCCAAGGACGTCGCGGTCGTCGGCACGCCCGACCCGCTGGTGGTCGGCCCGGCCTCACGCGTCCACGAGCGGGGCGAGGACCCGGGTCGCCTCTTCCCGCGGCTCCGCGCCTCCCGGGACGAGGAGCCCTAGGACCTGACCAGCCGCGCGATCGCGTCGGCGGCCTCCTTGAGCTTGGCCTCGCCCTCGGGTCCGCCGGCCTTGGCGGCCTCGACGACGCAGTGCGCCATGTGCTCGTCCAGCAGGCCCAGCGCGACCGACTGGAGCGCCTTCGTCATCGCGGAGATCTGCGTGAGGATGTCGATGCAGTACTGCTCCTCCTCGACCATCCGCTGCAGCCCGCGGGCCTGCCCCTCGATGCGCCGCAGCCGCTTGAGGTAGGCGTCGCGGTGCTGGTGGTGCACGTAGCCGGGCTCGATCTCGTCAGGAGTGCTCACGGAA
>NZ_JANNML010000134.1:0-1913 GCF_031397825.1 Nocardioides sp. | reverse complement strand
TGAGCCGGTGGGCCAGGTGCGCATCAGGAACGGAACCGACCTGATGGGCTCCTAGTGTCGACCCATGAGCGAATCACACCAGCCCTCAGCCACGTCCGCCGTCGCCGACGCCGGTTCCGCCGACCCCGACGCCGAGGAGCGAGCCGACCTCCTCGAGGCGCTGCGCAAGCACCGCGGGCTCTTCCTCGTCACGGTGCAGGGGCTCACCGACGAGCAGGCTGCCTCGCGTCCGACCGTCAGCGAGCTCTGCCTCGGCGGGCTCGTCAAGCACGTGGCGGCCACCGAGTCGGAGTGGGCGCGCTTCGTCGTCGAGGGGCCCTCGACGCAGCCCGACATGGACTGGGAGACCATCGACTGGAGCAACCCGCCGGCGGCCTTCGTGGAGTACCGGAACCAGTTCCGCATGGTCGAGGGCGACACCCTCGAGGGCATCGTGGCCCGCTACGCCGAGGTGGCCGCCGCCACCGACGCGCTGGTCGCCGAGGTGGACCTGGCGGCCCGCCACCCCCTGCCACCCGCCCCGTGGTTCGAGCCCGGGGCGACGTGGAGCGCGCGTCGTACGTTCGCCCACATCGTGGCCGAGACCGCGCAGCACGCCGGGCACGCCGACATCCTGCGCGAGAGCATCGACGGCCAGAAGTCGATGGGCTGAGCGGGGCGGCGGGGCGGGCGCCGGTCAGCGGTCAGTGGTCCGTCAGGGTCCGCAGGTCGGCCCGGCACCGGGCCTCGACCCGGTCGATCTCGACGAGCGTGGCCTCGATGTCCTCGCGCAGCCGGTGCAGCTCGCCGCGGCGCACGTCGCACTGGCGGATGAGGAACTCCAGCTGGCCCGCCTCGCCCGGCGGCTCGTCGTACATGTTGACGATGACGCCGATCTGGTCGAGGGAGAAGCCGAGACGCTTCCCGCGCAGGATCAGCTCGAGGCGGATCCGGTCGCGCTGCCGGTAGACCCGTGAGGTGCCGACGCGCTCGGGGGAGAGCAGGCCGAGCTGCTCGTAGTGGCGCAGGGTCCGCAGCGTCACGTCGTACTCCGCGGCGAGCTCGGTGATGCTCCACGTCGCGTCACCCATCTGGACCTCCCGGAGCTCGATCAGCCGACTCGCTTGCCTTACGTTGACGTCAGCGTCACACACTGGGGTCATGACTTTCGAGCTGTCCGCCGAGCACGAGGACTTCCGCCGCAGCATCCGTGACTTCGCCGAGAAGGAGGTCGCGCCCCACGTCGCCGGCTGGGACCGGGCGCACCACTTCCCGGTCGACCTGGTGGCGAAGATGGGCGACCTGGGGCTGTTCGGCCTCACCGCCCCCGAGGAGTACGGCGGCGCCGGCGAGGACGGCGACTTCACCAGCCTCTGCGTGGCCATCGAGGAGCTCGGCCGGGTCGACCAGTCGGTCGGCATCACGCTCGAGGCCGCCGTCGGCCTGGGCATCAACCCGATCCAGACCTTCGGCACCAAGGAGCAGCAGGACCGCTGGCTGCCCGACCTCGTGGCCGGGAAGGCGATCGCGGGCTTCGGGCTGACCGAGCCGGGCGCGGGGTCCGACGCGGGAGCGACCGCGACCAAGGCCGAGCTCGTCGACGGCGAGTGGGTCGTCAACGGCGCCAAGCAGTTCATCACCAACTCCGGCTCGGAGATCACCTCCTGCGTGACCGTCACCGCCCGGACCGGGACGCGCGAGAACGGCACCCCGGAGATCAGCGCGATCATCCTGCCGTCGGGCACGCCCGGCTTCGTGGCCGAGAAGGCCTACGACAAGCTCGGCTGGCACCTGTCCGACACCCACCCGCTGACGTTCACCGACGCGCGCGTGCCGGCCGACCACCTGCTGGGGGAGCGGGGCCGCGGCTTCGCGCAGTTCCTCGCCACCCTCGACGACGGTCGCGTCGCCATCGCCGCGCTGGCGGTCGGCTG
>NZ_JANNML010000128.1:0-31887 GCF_031397825.1 Nocardioides sp. | reverse complement strand
GAAACGAGGAGAACCCGCGCTGTGGTGATCTGACGGTGCGGTGCCTGCGCTCTCGTTCCCATCCCACCGCCCCTGACACATAACCGCAGGTCAGAGGCCCTGTGCGGGGAATGAGGCACCCCCCTTGCGGGGAATGGGGCTCAAGAACCGGACGGAACAGGCCGATGACCTGCATGAATGCACTTTCGTCGGAAGCCCGCGCACGCATGTGGGACCCCGTCCAGACATCGATCTGGGCGGGGTCTCCTGCATCTCTGGACCTGGCTGTTGGGGAGCTCAGGTCGCGGCGACCTCGCCTTCGGCCTCGGCGAGCGCGAGCTCCTCGGCCAGCTCCTTGTGGTGTCGCACGGCGGCGACGCTCGGCAGCAGCAGGCTCGCGAGGGCCGCGATGCCGAGCGACACCCCGGGCACCCACAGGGACGCGAGCAGGGCGTCGCGCAGGCCCGCGGGCGAGAAGACGGTGCCGGCGGTCTCGAAGAAGACCACGCCGACCACGGCCAGCAGC
This sequence comes from Nocardioides sp., assembly GCF_031397825.1. GTDB lineage: Bacteria > Actinomycetota > Actinomycetes > Propionibacteriales > Nocardioidaceae > Nocardioides. Next base: position 31,382 of record NZ_JANNML010000128.1, on the reverse strand, counting down.
AGGGCCGCGCCGACCTGCTGGAAGGTGCCGAAGACGCCCGAGGCCGCGCCGGCGTAGCGGACGTCGATGTTGGCCAGGGCGACGTCGAGGAGCGGGACGGCGGCGAAGGCGAGACCGGCGCCGCCCAGCAGCATGGGGCCGATCAGGTCGGCCTTGCCGAGCGCGTCGCCGTGGTGGGCCACGGTCTGCCCGGTCCAGGCGACGGCGGAGGCGAAGGCGACCAGCCCGACGAACACCAGCCCCTTGCCGAGCCTGGCGATGAGCGGCACGGAGGCGCCGCTGGCGAGGAACGCACCGATGCTGAAGGGCAGCGTGGTCACGGCGGCGCCGATGGGAGTGAAGCCCAGCCCCACCTGGAGGTAGATGACGATGACGAAGAAGTAGGCGCCGATGGAGCCGAAGAACGCGAACGCCGTGACCATGCCCGCCGAGAAGCCCCGGTCACGGAAGAGCGTCGGTGGCACCAGCGGTTCACCGCCGGCCGCCTCCAGGCGCCGCTGGAGGAGCACGAAGACGACCAGCAGCACCACACCGACCGCGAGCATCGCCCAGATCCAGGCGGGCCAACCCTTCGGACGCCCCTCGATGAGGGCGAAGACGGCTAGGAACAGGGCGAGCGAGATCAGGGCCGCGCCGCGCAGGTCGAGCCGGACCCGCTCGCGGGCGTGGGACTCGGGGATCAGGATCGCGCCGGCGACCAGCAGCACGATCCCGACGGGGATGTTGATCACGAAGATGCTGCGCCACTCCAGCCCCAGCACGTCGTAGGTCGTCAGGACACCGCCGAGGAGCGGTCCGGCGACCGCCGCGGTGCCGGTGACGGCGCCGAGCGCGCCGAGGACCCCGGCGCGCTCGCGCGGTGCGTAGAGCACCTGGATGATCGAGAGCACCTGCGGCACCATCGTCGCGGCGAAGAGCCCCTGCACCAGGCGGGAGACCACGAGGACGTCGGCGCTGGGTGCGAGCCCGGCGGTCGCCGAGGCGACGGTGAAGCCCGCGACGCCGACCAGGAAGACCTTCTTGCGGCCGTAGAGGTCGCCGAGCCGACCGGTCGTGATCAACGCGACGGCGAAGGCCAGGACGTAGCCCGACACGATCCACTCGAGCTGCGATGACGACGCGTCGAGATCGACCTGGATCGAGGGGAGCGCGACGTTGACGATCGTGGTGTCGAGCAGGTCCATGAACGTGGCCATGAGCAGCACCAGCACCGCGATGCTGCGGGAACGAGACATGATCGGTGTGGCGGTGTCGGGTGCGTTCACGCTCCCATTGTGGCGGGTGGCACCGACACCGGCGTGCCACTGCCCTGGGGCCGGGACCGAGCCGTGGCTACCCTGGTCCGGTCTGGCAGTTCTGAGCCATCCGCTGCTGATGAGCACCTCGGCGCGCCGACGAGCACTCATCCACCCTCACAGACGGAGCACACCCATGCGCACCATCGACAAGACCGGTCACCGCGCCGGCACGAGCCTCGCCGCGCTGACCCTCGGCCTCTCCCTCGCCCTCACGGCGTGCGGCGGGGACGACACCAGCGGCTCGTCGTCGACCAGCAGCAGCGACCACAACGACGCCGACGTGTCGTTCGCGTCCGACATGATCCAGCACCACGCCCAGGCCCTGACCATGGTCGACCTGACCGTCGAGCGGGACCTCGATCCCGCCTTCCAGCAGGTCGCCGAGGGCATCCGTGACGCCCAGGGCCCCGAGATCGAGACCATGAGCAACTGGCTGGAGCAGTGGGGCGAGGAGGTCCCGGCGACCGTGCGCGACCACTCCAACGCCGAGGGTCACGACATGGGCGACATGGCCGACGACACCGGCATGGACATGCCGGGGATGATGAGCGACGAGGACCTGGAGGAGCTGGCGGACGCCTCCGACGCCGACTTCGAGGACCTCTGGCTCGAGATGATGATCGAGCACCACGAGGGTGCGGTGTCGATGGCGCAGACGGAGCAGAAGGACGGCACGTACGAGCCGGCCGTCTCGCTCGCCGAGGACATCGTCACGACCCAGACCGACGAGATCGCGACCATGCAGGAGCTGCTCGACTCCTGAGTCGATGAACGCCACGATGACGGCCATGACCCCATCCCCGACCGTCCGCGTCGAGATCGCCGGACCGGTGACCACGGTGGTCATCGACCGCCCCGAGGCACGCAACGCGGTCGACGGCCCGACCGCCGCCGCCCTGCACGCGGCGTTCGAGGCCTTCGACGCCGACGAGTCGCAGGCCGTCGCGGTCCTCACCGGCGCAGGAGGCACCTTCTGCGCCGGTGCCGACCTCAAGGCCGTCGGCACCCCCAGCGGCAACCAGGTGACACCCGACGGACCGGGCCCCATGGGTCCGACCCGGATGCGGCTCGGCAAGCCCGTGGTCGCCGCGATCGAGGGGTACGCCGTCGCGGGAGGCCTCGAGCTGGCGATCTGGTGCGACCTGCGCGTCGTCGCGAGCAACGCGACCTTCGGCGTCTACTGCCGGCGTTGGGGGGTGCCGCTGATCGACGGGGGGACGGTGCGCCTGCCCAGGCTGGTCGGGGCAGGACGGGCGATGGACCTGATCCTCACCGGCCGCGCGGTGGAGGCCGACGAGGCCCTGCGGATCGGCCTGGCCGACCGCGTCGTGCCGCCGGGGACTGCGCGGGCGGAGGCAGAGACGCTGGCGTTGTCACTGAGCGCGTTTCCCCAGGCCTGCTTGAGGAACGACCGGCTCGCGGCGCTCGAGCAGTGGGGTCTCGACGAGGCTGCTGCCCTGGAGGTGGAGCACCGGCACGGTCTCCGGTCGCTGGAGGCCGGAGCGCTCGAGGGGGCTGCCCGCTTCGCCGCCGGTGCGGGACGCCACGGCGGCCGGTCGGACGGCTAGCTCGCCGGCACTCCGCTGGTCCGGGGCATCGCGAGCTCCCCGAGGCACACCGCGATCAGCACACCCGGTGCCTCGCCGGTGACGATGTCCCAACCCTCGTCGAAGGAGACCTGTCGCACCCGGTCGTCGCGGCGGATCAGTGCGGAGCGGGGGATGACGCCTGCTGCGAAGCCGGTCGTCGAGCACTCGTGCTCGGCCATGGCCTTCTCGATGACCGCGGAGCGCTCCTCGATCTGGTCGGCTCCGCCGGTGCCGGGCGAGGCCGTGACCTGGCCGCCTCCGATCAGTCCGAATCCCAGCGCGACCACGACGAGCAGGACCACCGACTTGACCAGCGACAGACCGAGAGCGAGGGGAAGCGGTGGCTTGCGGCGCATGGCTACTCCTGTCGTCGGGGCGATCGGTCGGCGTCGTACGACAGGGGAAACGACGTCGAGGATGACGAGTCACGGAGTCATGGATCACCCACGCCAGAAGGGCGTTCGCGGTCTGGACCAGCTGCGACGGCGGCATGGGGGAGGATGAGCCCATGACCTGGTTCGCCTCCCCTGCCGACGCCGCCGAGCGACTCACCGCCGTCGGCTACCTCGCCGACCCGGCGACCGCCACCACCACGTTCCTCGCCGGGGCCCTGGAGAAGCCGGTATTGGTGGAGGGGCCGGCGGGTGTCGGCAAGACCGAGCTGGCCAAGGCGATCGCCCGCGCGACGGGAGCCGAGCTGGTCCGGCTGCAGTGCTACGAGGGGCTCGACGAGGCGCGGGCGCTCTACGAGTGGAACTACAAGAAGCAGCTGCTCCGGATCCAGGCCTCCGGCAACGACCAGGAGTGGTCGGCGACGCACGACGACATCTTCACCGAGGAGTTCCTCCTCACCCGGCCGCTGCTGACGGCGATCCGCCGCGAGGAGCCGACGGTGCTGCTCATCGACGAGGTCGACAAGACCGACGTCGAGGTCGAGGGCCTCCTGCTGGAGGTGTTGTCGGACTTCCAGGTCACGATCCCCGAGCTCGGCACGGTCGAGGCCGTCCGTCGGCCGCTCGTCGTCCTGACCTCCAACGCCAGCCGCGAGCTCTCCGAGGCCGTCAAGCGACGCTGCCTCTACCTGCACCTCGACTACCCCGACGCCGAGCGGGAGCGCGCGATCGTCGCCTCCCAGGTGCCCGGCCTCGACGACCTCGTGGCCGAGCAGCTGGTCGCGACGGTCGGCCGGTTGCGCGAGCTGGAGCTCAAGAAGGCCCCGTCGATCGCCGAGTCCGTCGACTGGGCCCGCACGCTGATCGCCCTCGAGATCCGTGACCTCGACGACAAGGCCGTCAACGACACCCTGGGCGTCGTGCTCAAGCACGCCTCCGACCACGAGCGTGCGATCCGCGAGCTCCGGCTCAAGAGGTGACCCAGCCGCAGGGGGCGCACCGCAGCGGCCTGGTCGACCGCCACATCTCCTTCCTGGAGGCGTTGCGGGGCGCCGGCATGTCGGTGTCGCTCGCCGAGGACCTCGACGCGATCGCCGCGCTGACCGCGCTCGAGTGGTCCGACCGCGGCATCATCCACGACGCCTACGCCGCCACCCTGCTCAAGCGACAGGCCCAGCGGCCGACCTTCGACGCGCTCTTCGACCTCTACTTCCCCCGCCTCGTGGGCGAGGGTGCCCGCGCGGGCGACGAGAGCGGCGACGAGGCGGGTGAGGGTGAGGGCGTCCGCGACAACGCCCAGGCCCTGCAGGCGTTCCAGGCGGAGCTCCTGGACGCGCTCTCGCAGGACGACCAGCAGCGCCTGGCGCAGCTGGCGGCCGAGATGGTCGGCCGCTTCGGCGCCATGCCCGGCCGCGGCCCCGGTCTGTCGTCGTGGTCGGCCTACACCGCGCTCCAGCGGGTCTCCCCCCAGGAGCTGGTCGACCAGATCGTCGCGGCGCTGCTGGCCCAGGGACGCAACGACGACGAGGCGCAGCGGGTGGCCGGTCGCAGGATCGGCTCGTTCACCCGCCAGGTCGAGGACGACGCCCGGCGCCGCATCGCCGAGGAGAAGGGTCCCGACCACGTCGCCAACGTCGCGATCCGCCCCAGCATCGACCGGCTCGACTTCACCTCCGCGCGCCGCTCCGACCTGGAGGAGATGCGCCGGGAGATCTACCCGCTGGCACGCCGGCTCGCCTCGCGCCTCACCCAGGAGCACCACGCCCGCCGACGCGGGCCGCTCGACTTCCGCCGCACGGTCCGCGCGTCCATGTCGACGGGCGGGGTACCGCTGGTGACCCACCACAAGCCCAAGCGGCCGCACCGCACCGAGCTGGTCGTGCTGTGCGACGTCAGCGGCTCGGTCGCCAACTTCGCGCAGTTCACGCTGCTGCTGGTCTTCGCGCTCCGCGACCAGTTCCAGAAGGTCCGGGCCTTCACCTTCATCGACCACGTCCACGAGGTGACCCACCACTTCACGCCCGGCGGCGACGTCGTCGACGTGATGGCCGACCTCGCCGCGAGCACGGCGCACGCCGCGCTGTGGGGCCGCACCAACTACGGCCGGGCGCTGACGAAGTTCGAGGAGGACCACGGCGACGCCCTGGGTCCCAAGTCCTCGCTGCTCATCCTGGGCGACGCGCGGTCCAACTACAGCGACCTGCACGCCGACGTGCTGCAGCGACTGGCCGGGACCGCCCGCCACGCGTGGTGGCTCAACCCCGAGGCCGCACGGCACTGGGGGACCGGCGACTCCGCGGCGCCGACGTACGGCGCGATCGTCGACATGGTGGAGTGTCGCAACCTCACCCAGCTCGGCGAGTTCGTGCACGACCTCGCTGGCTGACCCCGGTCATCCAGCCAGGTAGCCGAGATCCTGGATGCGGGCGATCTCGGCACGCAGCTCGGGGTGCGTCGAGCCGTCGGCCGCGCGACCACCGGTGACGTAGACGCTCTCGCCGTCCACGCTGTCCCGGTCGAAGACGACGGTCAGACGGTTGGCCGTCCCGGCGCTCATCAGGGAGCCGAGCACCGCCACGGGGTCCGAGCGGTCCTCCAGGGACAGCACGCGGGTGGCCGACGGGATGCGTGGGACGTGTGCCGAGGGCGACCCCGCGGTGACCACCTGGTCGACGACGAAGCTGGCGCCGGTGAGGTCGGCCGCGACCTCGGCGGCGGTGACGCCGCCCTGGGCGGAGCCGACCAGCATCACGTGGGCGCCGGGGTCGCCGGCCACGGCGGCCTCGATGCCCTGCAGCACCTGCGCGGCGTAGGTCGTGCGGTCGCCGCTGACGAGCCGCAGTCGGCGGCCGTCGCTGACGGTGGGACCGGGCAGGTAGGCGATGTAGCGACCGGCGGCCACCCGTTGAACGGTGACGCCCGTCGTGACCTGCTCGAGCGCGGCCATCAGCTCGGCCATGGTGCGGGGTGCGGTGGACGTGGAGGAGTCGGTGGCCCCGGCCGGGTCGGTGGCCTCGAGAAGGGCGCCGGCCGTGTCGCGTAGGGCCGCTCCGAGCTCGGGGGTGAACGGCGCGATGCCCATCGCGCGCAGGCCGCCTCGGGCCGCGGTCCGTCCGCGCTCGCCGGAGAGCACACCGGCGGTGAGCAGCGAGCGCATCTGCAGGCCGTCGAGCAGGCCTCCGCCGCCGCTGGTGACGTGCTCCATGAGCTCGGGGTTCTTCTCGGCGAGCTCGTTGAGGTAGGCGGCCACGCCGTCGCGGTCCAGTGCATCGGTCTCGATCAGGCCCGCCGAGACGATCGCGCCGCCGAGGGCGACCTCGGGTGCGAGGTAGCCGATGGCGCGACCGGCGATCGATCCGAGCGTCTCGTAGGCCGCCTGCTGGAGCTCGTCGATCCAGCGGTAGGTGAGCACCGTGGCGCGCAGGACCAGCGCGTCGGCGTCGAGCTCGATCGACCGGGCCAGCAGCCCGCGCTTCCCCGCAGTGGCTGCCCGCACGTCCTCCTCGACGCGTGCGTGGGAGCGCGGCGCGAGCTGGGCCGACTCCTGCAGCGCGGGGTCGGCGAGCACGTCGCTGCCGAGCCGTGCCCGGCGACGCATCTCCTCGCCCGCGGAGTCGAAGAGGGCGGCCAGGCGCATCATCCGGTCGTACTTGTCGGCGAGGTCGAGCTCCTCGACCCGTGACGTCGGCACCGGGCGGTCCTCGACAACGGCCGCCGTGAGGACAGACTCGTGGGTGGACTGGTCGGTCATGAGGTCACCTCCGCAAGGACGGGAGCGAGGTCGGGAGCCAGGTCGCTCGGGTCGGCGTGGCGTACGACGACGCGGAGCTGGCCGTCGCGCATGTGCGGGCACAGCGCGTGCCAGCCGTCGTGGAGCAGCACCCACGAGACGACACCCACGACCGTGGTGTCCTCGCTGGAGACGTCGGCGACCATCGCGCGCAGCCGACCGCGGGACTCGCCGCCCAGTGCGGTCAGCACCTCGACGGTCTCCTGGTCGGTCAACGGACGGTCCTGGGCATCGCGCACCGAGCCGGTCTGCTGGGCGACCAGCACGGGCACCAGCTCGGGACGGGAGGAGTGGAGGGCCTCGACCGCCGCGTCCACGAGCTCGTAGGGGAGGTCGACCTCGTCGGGGACGCCCGACTCGCCGAGGGCGAGGTCCTCGGGGATCACGGCGACGCGCCCGAGCTCTGCAGGCCAGTGGGCGTTGGGGAACCAGGCGAGCTCGAACACGATGCCGTCGACCGTGGCCAGGGTCGCGACGGCGTCACCCGACTGACGGTGCCAGGCCTTGGCCTGGACCTCGCCGGCGGTCACGTCGAGGTCGAGGGCGACCGTGGGGGTGGCGAGCAGGCCGACGGCGCCCACCAGACCTTCATCGACGCTCCCCCCGACCATCAGGCCACGACGGGTCAGGGAGTCCGACGGATCGTGCAGCGCTGACAGGGCCTGGGTGTAGGCCTCGTCCTCGGTGGACGTCGGGCTCTGCCCGAGCCGACCGTCGAGGGAGGGGGTGTCGGATCGCTCCACCAGGTCGAAGGGCAGGGGAGCGCCGCCGGCGTGCTCGGCGACCAGGCGCAGCTCGGCGAGGGTGAGCGCCGCCCGTCGTGGGAGCGCGTCGAGGAGGCCGCTCGGGGGCGGCGGGGGAGTGCTGAGGTCGATCGTGGTCACGGCTGGCGGCCCTCTCGGAGTCCGGGGAGCTCGACGGTCAACCAGTCCCGGTGACCTGTGGGCGGGGGGACGAAGTCGACCAGCGCCCGGTCGTCGTCCTCGGCCACCTCGGCCTGGGCGACCCGGGTGTGGGCGTCGGCGAGGAGGGAGGCGGCCTCGTGCTCGCGCTGGGCGATGGCCTCCTGGAGGAGCGCCACGTCGGTCAGGTGCTGCTGGAGGGTGTCGGCGGCGGTCTCGTGGTCGGCGGCCGCCTCGCGCAGGTGGGTGGCGCGCTCGTGGATGCGCACCTTCATGGCGTCGGCCGCTCGGCCGGTCCAGCCCAGGCTCTCGGTGCGTGCGACGAGCTGGTCGGCGAGGGTGCGCACGTCGACGCCCTGCTCGCGGAGCTGGTCGACGCGTCGGCGCAGCTGGTCGGTGTCGCCGTACATCGGTCCCCCCTGGGTGGCTGAACGTGTCCTGGGGCGCTTTCCCTCGTTGGACCCTCTCGAAACGCCCTCCACCGCCATGATCGGGGGGTCACGCGTCGCGAAGGAGCACCCCATGCACCGCCAGGTCACCCGGTCCCCACTGGCCACAGCCCTGATCACCAGCCTCGTCACGGGGCTGGCGGTGGTCCTCGCGCTCGGTGCGCCCACCCCGGTCCAGGCTGCGGGCGACGAGGTGCGGCGCGTGGTCTTCGTCGGCAACAACTGGGAGGGCACCGCCACCCTCCTCGACCCACGGACCTTCAAGCCGGTCGGCAAGCTCGACGTGGTCCCCGACCACGACGCCCGGATGCGCGAGATCGCCACCAACCCCTACCGGCTGGCCTACTTCCTCGCCATCCGCGAGCTCATCGGCGAGGGCAACGACCAGTTCGTCGACGACATGTACTCCTCCAACGACGGCCGGCTCGTCGTGATCTCGCGGCCCTCCTTCGGCGACGTGGTCGCGATCAGCCTGCGCACCAAGAAGATCGTGTGGCGCTTCGCCGTCGACGGCGTGCGCTCAGACCACATGGCCGTCTCGCCCGACGGCAAGCGCGTCGTCGTCAGCGCCTCGACAGGCAACGTCGTGCACGTGCTGCGCGTCTCCGACGGCAAGCAGGTCGGGAAGTTCGCGTCGGGCGGCTCGCCGCACGAGAGCGTCTTCATCGACGGCGGTCGCAAGATCCTGCATGCCAGCATCGGCATGGTCTACAGCCCGCTCGACGACCCGGCGCTCGATCCGACCAAGGACGACCGCGTGCTCCAGGTGGTCGACGCCACGACCTTCAAGGTCCTGCGTCGCTACAACGTGCGCGAGGCCCTCGACGCGCGCGGCCTCGACGACGTGAGCTCGGCGGTGCGCCCGCTGACGCTCTCGCCCGACGAGAAGCAGATCTACTTCCAGCTGTCGTTCTTCCACGGCTACTTCCGGCTCGACCGGGCGAGCGGCAAGATCACCAAGGTCGTCCGGCTGCCCAACCTGGTGCCGACGACGCCGCGCGAGGCCTACCTGCTCGACTCGGCCCACCACGGGATCGCGATGAACCCGAAGGGCACCAAGCTCTGCGTCGCCGGCACCATGTCCGACTACGCCACTGTGGTCGACGCGCGCACCGACCGCCGCAGCCCGCTGCTCAAGGGTGGGCTGAAGCCCTACTGGGTGACGCCCAGCGCCGACGGTCGCTACTGCTACATCTCGTGGGCGGGCTCCGACACGGTCTCGCGCATCAGCTATGCCACCGAGCGCATCGTGACCACGACCAGGGTGGGCGATCACCCGCAGCGGGTGCGCAACGGCTTCATCCGCAAGGGCTTCCTGCCCGGCCTCGGCTTCGCCAGCGCGTCCAAGCCCGCGCGGACGAGCGGGCTCACGGCGTGGGAGCGCCGAGCCCGCTGAGGATGGGCAACAACCGGGCGTGGGTCTCTGCGTCCGCCGCGACGAGCAACCCGTCCCCGGTGGTCCCGACCTCGGCACCACGCAGGTCGGTGACCACGCAGCCGGCGGCCAGGCACACGGCGATGCCTGCGGCGAAGTGGACGCTCCCGCGCGCGTCGCCCGCGTGGACATAGGCCGCCCGCCTCCCGGCCGCCACCCACGCGACCGCCAGGCTGCTGGAGATGACCCGGCTGCCGAACCAGGTGTGGAAGGCCGGCTCCGCCACCAGGGAGGCGGCCCACACGGGGTCGCCGTCCATATCCATGTCGACCAGGCGGGTGTCGCCGCTCGGGAGCAGGGCCTCGTCCTCGCCCGCCCGTGACCTCACCGCGCGCTCGCCGTCGGTCCAGAACGTCTCCCCGCTGAAGGGGTCGGCCATCGCTCCGGCGACCACCTGCTGCTCGACCCGGAGCGCGACGTTGACCGCGACGAGGGGAGTGGCGGCCGCGAAGTTGAGGGTGCCGCACAGCGGGTCGACCAACCACGTACGACGGGCGGTCGCGGCCCCGACCAGGCCCACCTCCTCGCCCTCGAAGGCGTCGTCGGGGCGGACCTGCGCGATCGTGTCCTGGACGGCACGCTCGGCCTCGAGGTCGACCTCGGTCGCGAAGTCCCGCTCGGACTTGAAGCTCTTGACCACGGGGGCGCCGTAGCGGGCCCGGATCACGTCGGCTCCCGCCTGCGCCGCGCTGATCGCGAGGCGCACGTCGGTCTGGTCGGCTCTCATGTCCATGCCCTCTCCAGGCGCTCCAGCGCCCGCTGGATGTCGTCGCCCGGACCGGCGAAGCTGAAGCGGACGAAGCGGTGGCCGTCGACGGTGTCGAAGTCGACGCCGGGCGCCACGGCGACGCTCGAGGTCTCGAGCGTGCGGTGCGCGAACGCCATGGAGTCCTGGGTCAGGTGGCCGACGTCGGCATAGACGTAGAACGCCCCGTCGGCCGGTGCGAGCCGGTCGATCCCCAGCCGAGGCAGGCCGTCGAGGAGCAGCTGCCGGTTGTGCGCGTAGCGACGCACGTGCCCCTCGAGCTCGGCGTAGGTCGCGTCCTCGAAGGCGGCCAGGCAGGCCCGCTGCGAGAGCACCGGCGGACAGATCGTGAAGTTGCCCGTGAGCACGTCGACGGCGCGCCGCAGCCGGTCCGGGACGAGCATCCAGCCGATCCGCCAGCCGGTCATGGAGAAGTACTTGGAGAAGCTCGAGAACACGACGGACTCACGGCTGGTCTCCCACGCGGAGCGGGCGAGGGAGGCGCTCTCGTCGTCGAGGCCGGCGTACTCGATGCCGTGGTAGATCTCGTCGGAGATCAGCTGCACGCCCTCCTGCTCGCACCACCGCGCGATGGCGGCCAGCTCCTCGGGCAGCAGCATCGTGCCGGTCGGGTTGGCCGGGCTCGCGACGACGAGCCCCTTCAGCCCAGGGCCCTCGGCGTGGAGGTCCTCGAGCTGGTCGACGGTCGGCTGGAAGCGCGTCTCGGGACCCGTGGCGACCTCGACCACCTCGCAGCCCAGCGCCGCCAGGACGTTGCGGTAGCAGGGGTAGCCAGGACGTGCCATGGCGACGCGGTCACCGACCTCGAACGCCGCCAGGAAGGCCAGCAGGAAGCCACCGCTGGACCCGGTCGTCACCACGACCTGGTCGGGGTCGACCTCGATGCCGTGCACGCGCCGGTGGTGGCCCGCGATCGCCTCGCGCAGCTCGAGGATCCCGACCGCCGGGGTGTAGCCCAGCGGATCACCAGAGCCGAGCAGCCGGACCGCCTCGGCGCGCACCGGCTCCGGGGCGCCCGTGCTGGGCTGCCCGGCGAGCAGGTTGATCACGTCGCCCTGGCTGCGCTGGCGCCGGGCGGAGGCCTCCAGCAGGTCCATGACGTGGAACGGCGGCACGTTGGCGCGTTGCGCCACCTGGAGGCGGTTCGTCACGCAGGCGAGGCTACGCGGGCACGCCCACGCGGGCGGCGGCCGCATGGCGACCTGCCCGTCGGCCGAAGAACGAGCCCTCGCCGAGCTGGGTGCCTGAGCAGTAGCCCTTGCCGTCCTGGGCCAGGTTCGAGGCGCACGCGCCGGCGGCGTAGAGACCGGGGACGACGCTGCCGTCGGGCCGCTGGACCTGGCCGTCCACGGTGACGCGCATGCCGCCGAGCGTGAAGCCGGCGTAGAGCGCGTGGCCCAGCCTCACGTCGAAGACGAACCAGGGGCCAGTGGACTGGGGGGCCAGCCAGTCGGGCGCCTTGTGGAAGGCGGGGTCCTCGCCGCGGGCGGCGTGCTCGTTGTAGCTGTCGAGGGTCGCGCTCAGCGTGTCGAGGGGCAGCTCGAGCGCGGTCGCCATCTCCTCGAGCGTCTCGTAGCCGTCGATGAGCGGCACGAGCGGCATCTGGGGATGCTCCACGTGCTCGCTGTCGACGATCAGGTAGGCCGCGGAGTCCGTCTGCTCCATGACGAGCTGCGAGGTGCGCGAGTGGTAGCTGTCCTCTGCGACGAAGCGCTCGCCCTGCTGGTTGACCAGGAGGCCCTTGACCAGCACCGAGGGGGGATAGAGCGGCGCGGTGATGAACGGCTCGTCCATGTGCTTGAGCTCGGCGCCCACCGAGACGCCGAGGCGGATGCCCAGCCCGTCGTCGTAGGTCGACCCGAGGGTGAAGAGCTTGGACCCGAGGGCGGGTGTGTGCTCGGCGACCATGTCGGCGTTCATCACGAAGCCGCCCGCCGCGACGACCACCGAGGGGGCGCCGACCAGGCCGGTCTCGTCGAAGGAGCGCCAGGCGACACCCGCGATCGCGCCGTCCTCGGCGACGACGAGGTTGGTCACTCCCGTCTCGTAGCGGACGGTGACACCTGCCTCATCGACGCGCTCGCGGAGCAGGTCCATGACGATCCGGGTGCCCTCGGTGTCGCCGGGCACGGGGACCTTGTGGCCACGGGGAGCGGGCTTCGCGATGTCGCGGTAGGGCCAGACCTTCTCGTTGCCGGTGAACATCAGCCCCTGCGTGCCGGGCTGGATCACGGCCTTCTCGGGATAGAAGCTGCGCTCGAACTCGAAACCCAGGGCCTCGAGCCACTCGAAGTGCTCGACCGACTCGTCGCAGTAGACCCGGATCTTCTCCGGCTCCGGCTCCTTGGAGGCCGCGACCAGGTAGTCGTACATCGCCTCGGCGCTGTCCTCCTGACCCGTCGCCACCTGCACCGCCGTGCCGCCGCCGAGGTAGAAGTGCCCGCCCGACATGCTCGACGTCCCGCCGTGGACCGCCGCCCTCTCGAGCAGCAGCACCGAGGCGCCGGCCCGGGCGGCCTCGAGGGCCGCGCACCCGCCGGCGATGCCGAACCCCACCACCACCACGTCGTACGACGGCGCGCCGGCCGGCAGGTCGGCCGCCGGCACGACATCGGGGATGGTCGTGCCCTTGCGGGCGGACTCGGTGCTCATGAGGCAAATCTAGAACAAGTTCCAGTTTCGCGCGAGCGGACGACCGGGTGCCCGGGCCGATAGACTGTGTGCCCGCCGCCCCGCCTGGCCCGACGAGGTGACATGAGTTTCGACGTCCATCAGCTCGACACCTTCCTGCTGGTGGGCTCTGCCGTCACGCTGCTGGCGATCCTGGCTGTGCGGGTCTCCTCCCGCGCGGGCCTGCCGAGCCTCCTGCTCTACCTGCTGATGGGCGTCGCCCTCGGCGAGTCCGGGGTCGGGATCGGCTTCGAGGACGCCGAGCTGGCGCACGCCCTGGGCTTCGCCGCGCTGGTGCTGATCCTCGCCGAGGGTGGACTGACGACCAGCTGGCGCGAGATCCGTCCCGCCATGCGGCTCGGGGTCTCGCTGGCGACGATCGGGGTGAGCGTCTCGGTCGCGATCGTCGCGGTCGGCAGCCACTACCTGCTCGGGCTGCCCTGGGAGCTGGCAGTGCTCCTCGGGGCCGTCACGTCCGCCACCGACGCTGCCGCGGTCTTCTCGGTGCTCCGGGTGGTCCCGCTCCCCAAGCGACTGACGGGATCCCTGGAGGCGGAGTCCGGCCTCAACGACGCGCCCACGGTGGTCCTGGTGGTGCTGGTGTCCACCGGCGCCGCGGCCGAGGAGGGCGTGGCGATGATGGTGGCGACCATCGTCTTCGAGCTCGCAACCGGGGTGCTGGTCGGCCTGGCGGTCGGCTTCGGCGGCGCCTGGGTGATGCGACGCGCCGCGTTGCCGTCGTCGGGCCTCTACCCGATCGCCGTGCTCTGCCTGACGATCTTCGCCTACGCCGGCGGGGTCGCCGTGCACTCCTCCGGCTTCGCCGCCGTCTACGTCGCCGCCCTCGTGCTCGGCAACTCCGAGCTGCCCCACCGCGGTGCGACCCGGTCGTTCTCCGAGGGGATCGCCTGGCTGGCGCAGATCGGTCTCTTCGTGATGCTCGGGCTGCTGCTCTCCCCGGGGCGTCTCTCGCTGGAGACGGTGGGCCTCGCCCTGGCCGCCGGCCTGATCCTCACCTTCGTGGCGCGTCCGGTGTCGGTGCTGGTCAGCGCCCTGGTCCAGCCGATGCCCTGGCGCGAGCTGGGCTTCCTGTCCTGGGCCGGCCTGCGTGGCGCGGTGCCGATCGTCTTCACGACGATCCCGCTCTCGGAGGGTGTCGACGGCGCCGAGCGACTCTTCGACATCGTCTTCGTGATGGTCGTGGTCTACACGCTCCTCACCGGTCCGACGCTGCCGCTCGTGGCCCGCGTGCTCAAGGTGACCCGCCGCGGCGAGCCGCGAGACCTGGAGCTCGAGGCCGCCCCGCTCGAGCGGGTCGCGGCCGACCTGCTCCAGGTCACCATCAGCCCGGCGTCGTTGATGCACGGTGTCGAGGTCAGCGAGCTGCGGCTGCCCCCAGGGGCGTCGATCTCACTGATCATCCGCGACGGGGAGACCAAGGTGCCGCAGGCCCGCTCGGTCCTGCGGCACGGAGACGAGCTGCTCATCGTGACGCCCCGCAAGGCCCGCGAGCGCACCGAGGAGCGGTTGCGGCAGGTCAGTCGCGGCGGCCGCCTCGCCCAGTGGTTGGACGAGGCTCCTAGGGAGTGACGCCGTCGTCCGGCTCGACGGCGGTGGGGGTGCAGATCTGCGCGTCCTCGCTGGACTTGGTCCACTTGCCGCCCTCGCGCAGGCGGGTGAAGCCGTCGCCCACGATCACGGTCACACCGACCATCGTCGTGTCGCGGCGCACGATGGTTGCCTCGCGGCCGAGCTTGCCCTTGAGCAGGCGTACGGCGGGGTTCTCGAGGTCGTCGGTCCAGATCTCGGCGTAGGCGACGTCGGTGCCGGAGGGCGCGTTGCTGGTCTGGCCGCGGCCGAAGCCTGCGTCGACGAGCAGCTGCATCGTGCGCCCGGCGAGCCCCTCGCGGGTGCCGGCGTTGGCCACACTGACGGTCACCTGGTCGGGATAGACCTTCGTGCCGGCCGGGACGGTCGTCTCGTCACAGATCAAGACCTCGGCGCTCTCGGGGAACGGCTCGGTCATCGCCGACCAGCCCCAGGCGACACCGGCGAGGAGCAGCGCCAGCAGCGCCAGCAGGGTCACTGCCGAGCGGATCCGGGCCAGTGCCGCCTCTGCCATGTCAGGCCTCCAGCCGGTGGACGCGGGCGTGCAGGACCAGGCGCTGCTGGAGGGCGGCGCGCAGGGCACGGTGCAGGCCGTCCTCGAGGTAGTACTCGCCCTCCCACTGCACGACGTGGGCGAAGAGGTCGCCGTAGAACGTCGAGTCCTCGTCGAGGAGCGCCGCGAGCTGCAGGGTGTCCTTGGTCGTGACCAGCTCGTCCAGACGCACCTGGCGCGGGGGCACGCCGGCCCAGGCACGGGGCGAGAGCCCGTGCTCGGGGTAGGGCCGCCCCTCGCCGACGCGTTTGAAGATCACCTCGCGAGTGTAAAGGGCCCTCTGCTGCCCGGCCGGGCAGCGTGCGGCCGACGGCTAGATTGAGCGCCATGACGCAGACCCCCGCCCAGCCGGAGAGCCCCATCGTCGAGGCGGTTGCCCCGGGCTACGCCTTCGAGGGCGCGGCCCTCGAGCTCGGCGGGCTGATGCTGGACGCGCAGACGCTCGCGCCGACCCCCATCCGGATCCCGCTGGGGATGCTCAACCGGCACGGTCTCGTGGCCGGCGCGACGGGCACCGGCAAGACCAAGACACTCCAGCTGCTGGCCGAGCAGCTCAGCGCCCACGGTGTCCCGGTGTTCGCCGCCGACATCAAGGGCGACCTGTCCGGCCTCGCGACGCCGGGCGAGGGCGGCGACAAGATCACCGCCCGCGCGTCGTCCGTGGGCCAGCAGTGGACGGCGACGGGCTTCCCCGTGGAGTACTACGCGATCGGTGGCGAGGGCACGGGCATCCCGCTGCGGGTCACCATGAGCGCCTTCGGCCCGACCCTGCTGAGCAAGGTGCTCGGGCTCAACGACACCCAGGAGTCGAGCCTCGGGCTGGTCTTCCACTACGCCGACCAGGCCGGCCTGCCGCTGCTCGACCTCGCCGACCTGCGCGCCGTGGTCGCTCACCTGACCAGCGACGAGGGCAAGCCCGAGCTCAAGGCGCTCGGCGGTCTGTCCTCGGCCACGGCCGGCGTGATCCTGCGCGAGCTGATCGGCTTCCAGGACCAGGGCGCCGACGCCTTCTTCGGGGAGCCCGAGTTCGCCTCCGCCGACCTCCTCCAGACCACGCCCGACGGCAAGGGCCTGATCTCCCTCGTCGAGCTGCCGAACCTCCAGGACCGCCCCGCCGTCTTCTCCACCTTCCTGATGTGGCTCCTGGCGGACCTCTTCCACGACCTGCCCGAGGTGGGCGACATCGACCGGCCCAAGCTGGTCTTCTTCTTCGACGAGGCGCACCTGCTCTTCGACGACGCCTCCGAGGAGTTCCTCGACCAGATCGCCCAGACCGTGCGGCTGATCCGCTCCAAGGGGGTCGGCGTCTTCTTCGTGACCCAGAGCCCCACCGACGTCCCCGACGAGGTGCTGGCCCAGCTCGGCTCCCGGATCCAGCACCAGCTGCGTGCCCACACCCCCAACGACGCGAAGGCGCTGAAGGCCACGGTCAGCACCTATCCGACCAGCGCCTACCCCGACCTCGGCGAGGTCATCACCAGTCTCGGCATCGGCGAGGCCGTGGTCACCGTCATGAACGAGCGCGGTGCTCCCACGCCCGTCGCCTGGACCCGGCTGCGCGCCCCCGAGTCGCTCATGGGTCCCAGCGACCCGGTGGCCATGCAGGCCACGGTGGCGGCCAGCCCCCGCCACGCCCGCTACGCCGAGCCGGTCGACCGCGAGTCGGCCCGCGAGCTGCTCGCGGCCAAGCTCGAGGAGGGGGCGCGCAAGCGCGAGGCCGAGGCGGCCGAGGCGGCCGAGAGCAGGAAGCCGACCGCCGGGACCCGTCGTACGGGCTCGAAGCAGGAGGAGGGCGGTCTCGTGCGCGACGTCGTGCAGTCCGGTGCGTTCAAGGACTTCATGCGCACCGCGGCCCGCGAGATCGCGCGGGGGATGTTCAAGACCGGTCGCCGCTGAGGGCCTCGTCACCCCCGCGCGTCGGAATGTCCCGGCCGGGGCACCGGTTGGGCACGGAGAACCCCCGACGAGAAGGAGCACAGATGAGCAAGATCCTGTTCGTGGTCACCGGCGCCCAGCACTGGACGTTGAAGGACGGAAGTCAGCACCCGACCGGCTTCTGGGCCGAGGAGCTCGTTGCCCCCTACCGCGCGTTCGTCGCGGCCGGCCACACGGTCGAGATCGCCACCCCGGGCGGGGTGGTCCCCGTGGTCGACCAGGGCAGCCTCGCTGCGGATGCCAACGGCGGGCAGGCCAACGCCGACGCGATCAAGGACGAGCTCGACTCCATCGCGCAGCTCTCCGCCCCGAGCGACCTCCACGACGTCGTCCTCGACGACTACGCCGCCGTCTTCTACCCCGGCGGTCACGGCCCGATGGAGGACCTCGCCGTCGACGCCACCTCCGGTGCGCTGCTCACCAGCACCTTGGCGTCGGGCAAGCCGCTCGGCATCGTGTGCCACGCCCCGGCCGCGCTCCTCGCGACCACCGACGACCAGGGCGCGTCGCCCTTCGCCGGCTACCGCGCGACCGGCTTCACCAACGCCGAGGAGACCCAGGCCGGCCTGGCTGACAAGGCGCCGTGGCTGCTCCAGGACCGCCTCGTCGAGCTCGGCATCGACTTCCAGGAGGCCGACCCGTGGTCCGAGCACGTCGTCGTCGACCGCTCGCTCTTCACCGGCCAGAACCCGGCGTCCTCCGGCCCGCTGGCCCAGGAGATCCTGAAGGCTCTCTGAGGCACCCCGCCCCACGACGTACGACGAGGCGCCGACCCCCCGACGGGTCGGCGCCTCGTGTCACGTCAGGTCGATGGACGAAGTCCTCTCACGCGGTCCAGCGCACGGCGTCGTCGACCATGTCGGCGAGGGCGTGGACGCCGCGCAGGTCGGAGCGTTCGTCCATGAGGGAGGTGAGGCCGCGGGCGTGGCGCAGCTTGAAGGCGGCACGCTTCTCGCGGGCCTCGTCGGTCTCCGTGGCGGTGGTGATCTTGGCGTTCATCGGGGGTCTCCCTGTGGTCGTTCCTGGCTGCTGGGTGGATCCAGGGTGCGCTGCCAACATCGCCGGCAGGTTGACCCGTGGTTACATCCGCGTCTCATCAGCACCGGCAACCACGTGATCTCGCGCACAGTCGTCGCTAGATTGCGAGCCGTGACCGACTACGACGACATCTGCCAGCTCAAGTACCGCTACCTGCGGACCCTCGACACCAAGGCCTGGGACGACTTCGAGGCCTGTTTCCTGCCCGAGGCGACCGGCGACTACAACGGTCTGGTCTTCGCTGACCGTGCTGCGTTGGTGACCTACATGCGGGAGAACCTCGGAGAGGGCCTGATCACCATGCACCAGGTCCACCACCCCGAGATCAGCATCGACGGCGACGAGGCGACGGCCCGGTGGTACCTCCAGGACAAGGTCATCGTCGAGGCGTTCCGCTTCATGCTCGAGGGCGCGGCGTTCTACACCGACCGCTACGTGCGTACGCCGGAGGGCTGGCGGGTCGCGCACACCGGCTACCGGCGCACCTTCGAGCTGACCTACAACCTCGACGACCTGCCGAGCCTGAAGATCAACGGCCCCGGCGTGCACACGCACACCTGAGCCGTCCGCTCAGAGCGGCCGACTACAGGGAGGGCTCGGTCCAGGCCGTCTGGACGACCTCGGTGCCACGGTCGCGGGTGATCAGGCGACCACGGCCCGCGGGCAGCGGCATGGGGCGCAGGTTGCCGAGTAGGGGCCCCTCGTCGGGGCTGCCCGAGAGCATCAGGCCTGGCATCGCGAGGTCACGCATCGACTGGATGACCGGCTCGTAGAGCGCGCGCGACGCACCACCCGAGCGCCGGGCCACCGCCAGGTGCAGGCCCACGTCGCGGGCCTGTGCCATGAGAGGCTGCAGCACCGCGACCGGAGAGGTCTGCTGGGTCGCGACCAGGTCGTAGTCATCGACGATCACGAAGACCTCGGCGCCGGACCACCAGCTGCGGTTGCGCAGCTGGTCGGGCGTGACGTCGGGGCCGGGGATGCGGCTCTCGAGGTAGGTCGCGAGGTCCTTCAACGCGGGCCCGGCCTGGGTGGCGGAGGTCAGGTAGTTGACCAGGTAGTCCTCGGGGACCTCGCCGAGCAGCGAGCGTCGGTAGTCGACGACGATGATCTGGGCCTCCTGGGCGGTGCGGGTGCGCATCACCTCGTGGGCGTAGGACCGCAGCAACCCGCTCTTGCCGGACTGACCGTCGCCGAAGACCAGCAGGTGCGGCTCGGTCTCGGGGTCGAGCGCGACGGGGGCGAGCTCCTTCTCGTTGATGCCGAGCAGCAGGCGCTTGTCCGTGACCTCGCCCGGCGTGGTGGAGACCCCGGCCAGCTCGCGCACCCGCGACAGCAGGACCTGCTCGGGCAGCAGCCGCAGCTTGGGGCCGGCGGGTCCGTGCCAGGCGGCCGCCACGCGCTTGATGAGCTCGTCGACACCGTCGCCCAACGTCTCCGCGCCGGGGTCGCCGTCGATGCGCGGGAGCGCGCCGAGGAAGTGCAGCTTGCCCTGGATCAGACCTCGGCCGGGACGGCCCGTCGGCACCAGCTGGGCGATCTTGCGGTCGATCTCGGAGTCCATCGCGTCACCGAGCCGCAGCTCGAGGCGGGTGCCGAACAGGTCGCGCATCGCGGCGCGGAAGTCGGCCCAGCGGGAGGCGGCGGTGACGATGTGGAGACCGAAGGTCAGGCCTCGCGAGGCGAGCTGCTGGATCTC
Organism: Nocardioides sp.; assembly: GCF_031397825.1. Classification (GTDB taxonomy): domain Bacteria; phylum Actinomycetota; class Actinomycetes; order Propionibacteriales; family Nocardioidaceae; genus Nocardioides. The sequence goes on along the minus strand of NZ_JANNML010000128.1, from coordinate 11,258 downwards.
CATCTCGAGGTCGTCGAAGTCGGAGCGCAGGGTGCTCCAGCCGTCGATCACCAGGAAGACGTCGCCGTAGCCGTCATCGACGCGACCCTGGGCGCGCCGTGACCGGTAGGTCTCGATGGAGTCGATGCCGTTGGCGCGGAAGTAGGCCTCACGACGGTCCACGATGCCGGAGACCTCGGCCATGATCCGCCGTACGACGTCGGGCTCGGAGCGCGTGCCGACGCCGGAGACGTGGGGCAGGTGCGTGAGCGGGGCAAACGTGCCGCCGCCGAAGTCGAGCACGAAGAACTGCGACTCCGTCGGGGTCGTCGTGAGCGACATGCTCGTCACGATCGTGCGCAGCAGCGTGCTCTTGCCGCTGCGCGGACCGCCGACCACGGCGACGTGGCCCGCCGCGCCGCTCAGGTTGATCGTCAGGGTGTCGCGGCGCTGCTCGCGCGGACGGTCCACGGTCCCGAGGGGGACGACGAGCCCGCCGAGGGCACGCCACTGCGGGGAGACGAGCCCGAGGTCGGGGTCCTCGACGAGGTCGACCATCAGGTCGTCGAGCGTGTCGGGCACGTCGAGGGGCGGCAGCCACACGGCGTGGGCCTCCGGGCCGTGGCCGACCATGTGCTGCACGGCGATGTCGAGCAGCGACTCCTGGCTGTCCTGCTCGACCTGCACCTGGGGCTCCGGCTCGGGCTCGTGGAGCTCGAGCTTGTGCACCTCGGAGATCGTGAAGGGGAGGATCCCCTGGAGGTGGCCGCCCTCGTCGCGGCGCACGCGCACACGGCCCGAGGGCGGACCGGAGACGTAGGCCGCCTTGAAGCGGGTCATCGAGGTCGGGTCGGGCTTGAGGTAGCCGAGGCCGGGGACGGCGGGCAGCTCGTAGGCGTCGGGGACGCCGAGCACGGCGCGGGACTCCTGGGCACTGAAGGTGCGCAGGCCGACGCGGTAGGACAGGTGGGACTCCAGCCCGCGCAGGCGACCCTCCTCCAGCCGCTGGGAGGCGAGCAGGAGGTGGAGACCGAGCGACCGGCCGAGCCGGCCGATGGCGACGAAGAGGTCGATGAACTCCGGCTTGGCCGACAGCATCTCGGAGAACTCGTCGACCACGACGAAGAGTGATGGCATGGGGGCGAGGTCCTCGCCGGCCGCCCGGGCCTTCTCGTAGTCGCGGATCGAGGCGAAGTTGCCCGCGTCGCGCAACAGCTCCTGGCGCCGGACCATCTCGCCGGACAGGGCGTCCTGCATGCGGTCGACGAGGGTGAGCTCGTTGGCGAGGTTGGTGATGACCGCCGAGACGTGGGGCATGTCGGACATGCCGGCGAAGGTCGCGCCGCCCTTGAAGTCGACGAGCACCATGTTGAGCTGCTCGGAGGAGTGCGTCATGGCGAGACCGAGGACCAGCGTGCGCAGGAACTCCGACTTGCCGGAGCCGGTCGCGCCGATCACCAGGCCGTGCGGCCCCATGCCCTGCTGGGCGGACTCCTTGATGTCGAGGTGCACCAGGCCACCGGACTCGCCGAGGCCGATGGGCACGCGCAGCCGGTCGCGGGCGGGGCGGGTGCGCCAGGCCGCGTCGGGGTCGAAGGTGCGCACGTCGCCGAGTCCCAGGAGGTCCATGAAGTCGGTCGGGCCGGCGATCTCACCGGTGCTGGGCTCGGCGGTGCCGGTGGAGACGGTGTGCAGCGGGGTGAGGCGCCGGGCGAAGGCCTCGGCGGTGGCGAGGTCGCACTGGTCGGCCTTGGCGCGGATCGGCTCCTCGCGCAGGCGCAGGGCCAGGACGGGCGCCTGGCGCTGCCCGTCGTCCACCGCGGCGTCGTCGAAGAGGATGCGCAGGCGGCTCGCGTCCTCGAGCTCGCCCCACCGGGCCGGCAGGTCGAGGACGGTCACCCCGTGCAGGCCGTCGGGCGGGATCACGTGGTTGCCGGGAGGCAGCTCGACGCCGTCGGTCACGAGCAGGATGTGCGGGATGGCGGGGCGCTCGTCGGCGCCGAAGCGCGGCCGGTCGCTCAGGTCGGGCGGCAGCAGCGTGGCCAGGTCGGCGAGCGAGGTGGTGACCATGCGCATCGGCCCGACCGCGTCGCTCTGCTCGGCGCTCTGGGCGTGCGGCAGCCACTTGATCCAGTCCCAGTGGGCCAGGTGCTGGTCGGAGGCCAGGACGGCGACGAGCAGGTTCTCGGGGGACTGGAAGGCGGTCGCGGAGCAGATGATGGCGCGGGCGAGGGCCCGGGCCTCCTCCTCGTCGCCACAGATGTCGACGCCGTCGAAGGCGCGCAGGTCGATCGACGCGGGCAGGTCGGGCTGGAGCCGGTGCACGACCAGCAGCCGGTGCAGGGCCGAGGCTGCGGCCGGGTCGACCTCGTCGATGGGCGCGCTCTCGGGCGGGACCAGCTCGAGGGCGAGCGGCTGGGCGCACAGGCCGTAGCGGACGTGGAGGAACTGGGCGTCGGTGCTGCTGTGCTCCCAGATCCGCGAGCGCTCCTCGGCCAGGGCGGGCAGCGACGAGGGGTCGGGGTGGTGCCAGGTCAGGGCGCGTCGTTGCTGGTCGGCGGACTCGCGCGCCACCTTGCGGACCTGGCTGAGGTAGCGGAGGTACTCGGTGCGCGAACCCGTCACCTGCTGGGCGCGCTGCTTCCGCTGCCGGTCGACCTGCACGATGATGAAGCCGACCGTGGCGAAGAGGAACATGCCGGCTGCGATGAAGCGCAGCGAGCCGCCTCCGGTGCGCGAGCCCATGGTGGCGACCAGCACGATCGAGCCGAGGCTGCCGAGCATCGGGATCGCGTTCATCATCACGCCGGCAGCGCCCTCGCTGGGCTGGATCTGCGGTGGCGGCTGCAGGACGATCTGCCCGGACGGCATCTCGGGCTCGTCGACCCGAGCCCCGCGAAGCGTCGTACTCACCGTGATCAGTCCTCGCCTTCGACCATCCGTGCCCGAGAGGGCCGGTCCGCTCCCGCTGCGGAGGCTTGATGATAGGCACACTGCGCCGCGACCACGCCGGTCAGCGACTACGCTGCGCTCGACCGGGTGGATCGGCACCCGTGACTCTTCGGGGAGGCGACGTGACCGGCTCGGGCGGCGAGACCACCATGCCCACGGCGGACGTCGTCGCGCTCAGCGTGCACGGACCGGCGGGGGTGCTGGACCTCCTCGTGCCCTCGGGGGCGTCGGTCGCCGACGTCGCCGTGGAGTACGCCGACAAGGCCGGCCTCGGGTCCGTCCCGACCCTCTGCACCCCGCTGGGTCGGCGGCTCACCGCCGACCAGGCCCTGGAGACCGCCGGCGTCGGCTCGGGCTCGGTGCTGGTCGCGCTGCTCCCCGGTGCGGCGCCGGACCGCGGCACCGGGCGTCGCCGGCGCACCGACGAGCGTGCCCCGCGGCAGGCGGCGCCACCACCGGGACCCCTGTCGGTCCTGTGGTTCAGCGTCGCCGTCGGTCTCGCACTCGTCGCGGGATGGGCGGCGTCCCAGGAGCCACCCTCCGACCTCCGCACGACGACCGTGGTCGTGCTCGGTGCCGCCGCCCTCCTCGGGATCCTGCCGGTCGGCCGCTACGCCGCGCACCGGATCCTCGCGGCGCCGGTGTTCGCTGCCGCGGCCGCCTTCGTCGTCGCGTGGGACCCCGCGCCCGAGCGGCTGCCCACGATCATCGGGGTGGCCGCCCTGACCGGCGCCGTGACCGCGGCCCTCGCCCGGGCCCTGGACCGGCACTCCGAGGAGGCGCTCCGGGTCTGGGTGGTCGTGGGCTCCCTGGTCTTCGTGCTCACCTGCGGCGCCGCTCTGCTGGACTTCCGGCCCCAGGTCGCCTGGGCGCTGCTCCTCCTGCTCGCCACCCTCGCGGCGCGGTTCGTGCCGTCCTTCGCCATCGACGTGCCCGACCAGTTCCTGATCGACCTCGAGCGGCTCGCCGTCACCGCCTGGTCGGCCCGTGACCGCCCGACCGGGCGGCGCGGTCGCATCGTCGTGCCCCCGCGTGCGGTCGAGCTGGTCGCGGCGCGCGGCACCCGCATCGTCACGGCGTCCGCGGCCGCGATCCTCGCTGTCGTCGTGGTCTCAGCCCCGCTGCTGCTGGAGGCCGCCACCCAGCGCCACGACGGGGTGGGTGCGCGGGCCATGGTCGGTTTCTCCGGGCTGTCCCTGCTCTTCGCCGCCCGCAGCTACCGCCACGTCGGTGCCCGGGCGCTGCTGCGGGTGGCCGGTCTGGCGTGCTTGCTGGTGCTGCTGGTCGTCGTGCTGGTCGAGGGGGGCGCCGGCACCGACCTGGCGATCGGCGTCGTCGCCCTGGTGGTCGCCGGGGCGTTGATCCTGCTCGCGGTCCCGCTGGGTCGTGGCTGGCGCTCGGCCTGGTGGTCGCGTCGGGCCGAGGTCGCGGAGAGCATCTGTGCGTCCTTCGCGGTGGGTGCTGTGGTGGTCGCGGTCGGGCTCTTCCGCCACCTGTGGGAATTGACAGGCTGAGGTTTAGGGGTCTACCCCCCGGGTAAAGACGTGCTTGTCCCGCTCCTAGCCAGGAGCGAGGCCCCGAATCAGCGTTCCACCTGACGAAGAACCCACCCATGATGCGCGGCTGACCGTCGCCAGAATCGAAGGAGAAGGCCATGGCAGAGACCGCCAACGAGTTCGGCCAAGGCGAAGGAGTCCTGACCCGTGCGGCCGGGATGGTGTCCGACGCACGGATCGACTTCAACAACATCAGCCGCCAGCTGACCGACCAGATCGCCGGCGTGCAGGGTCGCTGGGGTGGCCAGGGCGCCACCGCGTTCTTCGCCCTCCAGCAGGCCTGGACCGAGAAGCAGCAGGTCATCGTCGACGCCCTCAACGAGTTCGAGAACTCCCTCGGCGTCACCGAGCGCGACAACATCAGCACGGACGACGCCCAGGGCGCCAACTTCACCAACCTTTCCAACCGCATGGGCAACTGAGGAGCATCGACATGAGTCTCGACGGAATTCGCGTCAACCACGGTGCGGTCGACCAGGCCGCCGCCGACATGTACCAGAAGGTCAAGGACATCGACGACCGCATGAACCGCCTCGAGCAGGAGCTCGAGCCGCTTCGCAGCCAGTGGGTCGGTAATGCGCAGGAGCAGTACCGCGTCTCGAAGGCCAAGTGGGACTGGGCCATCCAGGAGATGCGCGACCTGCTCGACCGCAGCAGCCAGACGGTCTACCAGTCCAACGCCGAGTACAAGGCCGCGGACGCCCGCGGCGCCGCTCAGTTCGAGATCTGAGTCCTGGGTCCCGGGTCCGTCGCCGGACTGGGACCTCGCAGGGGTCGACACATGACGTGTCGGCCCCTTCGCACGTCCACATGCAGACGCACCGCCACATGCAGACGCACGTCCACATGCAGACGCACCTCCACATGCAGACGCACGGTGCGAGCAGGGTCGGCGGGTAGCATGCGGCTCGCTCGTCCGCTGCGCACATCTTGGGAGAAAGAATGAGCCAGACCCCCGTCGGGACCTCGGGACTGGTGCGCGTGACGGTCACGTCCGGCACCCGTCGCGTCGACCTGGTGCTGCCCGGGGCCGTGCCGGTCGCCGAGCTGGTGCCCGAGCTCGCCCGCAGCGTCGGCATGCTCGACGCCACCACCGTCTACGGCGGCTACCACCTGCTCACCTCGGAGGGTCGCCGCCTGGCCACCGACTCCGGTCTCACCCTCCAGGGCGTCGAGGACGGCGTGACGCTGACCGTGACGGCCGGCATCGACGACGCGACACCGCGTGTCTACGACGACGTGGTCGAGGCCATGACGGACGTCGTGGAGCGCGACCTCAAGCCCTGGCAGCCCGCCTCCGGGCGGCGTACGGCGCTGACGGCGGGGGCCCTTCTCATGGCCCTCGGTGCCGTGGCGTTGCTCGTGCAGGACGGCTCGCAGCTGGCTGCCGTGGCGGCGGCGACGGTGGCGCTCGCCCTGGTCGCCGGTGCGATCGTGCTGTCGCGGGTGCAGGTCGAGGCCGAGGCGGCCGTCGCCGTGGCCTGGATGGGGGCGGGCTATGCCTCCGTGGCGGGCTTCATGCTGGCTCCCGAGGGCGGCCTCTCGGACCTCTCCGGCCTGCCGGTGGCCGGGGCCGGGGCTGGGGCCCTGGTGGCCGGTCTGGTCTGCCTCGTCGGTCTGGGGGACGGCCGGACGCTGGTGATCCCGCCGGTCGTGGTGGGCGCCGTCTTCCTCGGCACCGGCTTCCTGGTCGACTCCACCGACGTCGACCCGACGATCCTGCTGCCCGTCGTGATGACCGTCGTCGTGATGATCGGCAGCGTGTTCCCCTGGCTGGCCCTGGGCGTCACCAAGACGACCGTGGACCAGCTCTACTCGACCGCCGACATCACCGCCGACCCCGACGAGGTCGACCCCCGCCGCGTCGGGGCCGACGCCCGGGTTGCCCACGAGATCCTCGTCGCCATCTCCGGCACCGTCGGCCTCCTGCTCGTCCTCGTCGCGCCGGTGGCGGTCTCCCGCGGGCTCTTCGGCTCGCTGCTGGCTGTCGTCGCGTGCCTGATCGTCATGCTGCGCACCCGCCAGTACCGCACGGGCTCGGAGGTGCTGGTCGGGCTCGTCTCCGGCATCGTGGGACTGGTCGCGGTCGCCGCCTCCGTCCTGACCATGCACGAGTCCTGGCGGCCGGTCGCCGCGGTGGTCCTCGCCGCCTCGGGGGCCGTGCTGCTCGCGGTCACGCTGCTGCCCACGACGCCGTCCGTGCGGCGCGGCAGGTTCGGCGACGTCGTCGAGAGCATCGCCTTGCTGACGCTCCTGCCGCTCCTCGTGCTCGCCGTCGGCGTGTTCGAGTCGATCAGCGGGAGCTGAGCGCCCGATGGCCACCAAGAAGGACCTCGTCGAGGCCCACGCCTTCAGTCGTCGCCGGCTCGTCACGGCCTTCGTCTCGGGTGCTCCGGGTGGGCGCGAGGTCGAGCCGACGCGGCCGGGTCGCACGATCATCGGGGGCGCCGCCCTGGCCGTGCTGCTGCTCGCGGGAGCGGCCATCGCGGGCGTCTTCAAGCCCGACGTCGACATCGACTGGGCCCAGCCGGGCCTGGTGCAGTCGAAGGAGAAGGGCGCCTCCTACGTCATCCTCGAGCCGGACGAGGACGGCAACCCACAGGTGCGGCCGGTCATCAACATCACCTCGGCCCAGCTGATCCTGGGTGAGGAGAACGCCGTCCCCGAGGTGGTGCCGCAGTCCGAGATCGATACCTACACCCCCGGAGCCGACATCGGGATCCTCGGTGCGCCCGTGACCGTGCCCGAGACCGACGACCTCATCCAGACCGGCTGGACCGCCTGCACCGACGACGGCCTGGGCCTGCACCTCGACGTGTCCGAGACCGACCGGGCGGCGGCCGCTCCCGACGCCGGGCTGCTGGTCAAGAGCCAGGGCTCGTTCTACGTCATCGCCCAGTCCCGGCCCGAGGGCACCGAGCTGTCGCGCGCCCACAGCTTCGCGCTGCCCAGGAACCTGCCCGGCCTCGACAACACCCTGCGGGCGCTCGGGCTGCCGATCCTCGAGCAGGCCAAGGTCGTGCCGGGCGACTGGCTCGCGCTCTTCCCGCGCGGTGGGTCGCTCGACTTCGCGAGCTTCGACCTCGCCGGGTTCGGCGAGGTGTCCGACCAGGCGGGGCAGGGCGGGCTCCCGGACAACACCCGGATCGGCGACTACTACGAGATCGACGAGCAGCTGTTCGTCGTCACCGCCGATGGCCCGGCGCAGTTCAGCGAGTTCGCCCGCGCGGTCTACCTCGACGCCCGTCTGCCCCGGGTCGCGCGCGACCTCGGGCTGACCACCCCGCCCGACGTCGCTGCCGGGGTCGAGCCCTACCTCGACGCGCACTGGCCGGGGGCGGGGCTGCGCCCCGTCGCGGGTGAGCAGTGCGCTCGGCTGGAGCCGGAGTTCGGCTCCGTCCCAGGTGTCGTCCTGGTCGAGCTGCCGGAGGACGAGGCCAGTGCCGTCGAGGTCGAGGGCGGCCAGCGCGACGTCACGGTCGACCCGGGCAAGGGTGCCTTCGTCCTGTCGGGCGGCTGGGAGAGCTCGCAGGTCGGTGAGCCGTTCGTGATCGACGCCAAGGGCTACAGCTATGCCCTGATCGGCACCGATGCGGTGACCAACCTCGGCTTCGGTGACGACGACGCACCGGTGGTCCCCGACAGCTGGCTCGAGCTGTTCGTCGAGGGCGAGGCCCTGTCGGTCGACGCCGCGCTCTGCCCGCCGACCCGGCCCGAGGAGCTGGGGCAGGGCACCGAGGGCGACCAGCCCGGCGAGGGTCGCTCGTGCGAGTGAGCCGGGCCGGCCGGGCCGGCCGGGCTGCGGTCGCCGCCGGCCTGTCGCTCGGCCTGCTGGCCGTGGGCGGCACCGCGCCGTCGTACGCCGTCGACCAGGTCTGCGAGAACATCGCCACCGACCAGGCCGACGTCGTGACGACCGAGCGCACCGGGTCGCCGGTGCAGCTGATGCAGGTGGCGCGGGCCCAGCAGGTCGCTGCTGAGGGCGGCCGCGTGCCCGGCGCCGGTGTGACCGTGGCGGTGCTCGACTCGGGGGTCGCGGACTCCGACCTCATGGACGTCGTCCGCCCGGCAGGCCAAGCGGCGCGCGAGCTCGTCGATCACCAGGGCACCTCGATGGCCGGGCTCATCGCGGCCGAGGGCACGCCCGACGAGCCGATCGGCATCGCCCCCGGCGCGAGGATCCTCGACGTGCGGGTCTACGACCGCCGCGACCCCGACGACACCAGCGCCGAGGTGGGTCCTCGCGCCGACCTGCTGCTGGAGGGCCTGCGCTACGTCGCCGGTCTGCCCCGCGGCGAGGTGGGCGTGCTGGTGGTCGGCCTCAGCTTCGCTCGCACCCCCGAGCTCGATGCTGACCTGCGCGCCGTCCTGACCGACCTCGCTGCCAAGGACGTGCTGGTGGTGGCGGCGAGCGGCGATCGTCCCACCGAGGAGTCCGACGCTCTCTACCCCGAGCTCGGCTACGACGGCGAGGAGCCGCCGCACGGCGAGGACGCGCGCCCGGTGATCTGGCCGGCGGCCAACCCCGGGGTGCTCGCGGTCAACGCGACAGGCACCGCGCTCGTCGAGGACGAGGTGGTCCTGGGCGACGCCGACGGCGAGGTCCTGCGCAGCTCGGCCACCGATCTGGCGGCGCCCACGCTCGACGCGGTGTCGGTCGGCTTGGACGGACGCAGCACCTGCCTGCTGTCGGAGATCTCCACCGCCTGGGCCGCCGCCGAGGTGGCCGGTGTCGCGGCCCTGGTCCGGTCAGCCTTCCCCGAGGAGTCCGCGCGACAGGTCGTGGCCCGCCTCGAGAGCACGGCCACGGGCTCGCTGCGGGCGTCCACGGTGCTGACGGGTCACGGCGTGGTCCAGCCCGTCGAGGCGCTCACCCGGCCGCTGCGCCCCACCGACGAGGGTGACGTCGGCGGGACCCAGGTGGTCGACGCGGGCGACCAGCGCGCCGAGGCCCCGCAGCCCGAGGCCGACGTGCTTGCCAGCACCAAGCGCAACGCCGTCTGGTGGGGGCTGCTGGCCGGCGGTGCGCTCGTCGTGGCCGTCCTGCTCCGCCCGGTGCTGGCCCGCCGGCGCGACTGACCTCAGCGCGTCGGGGGAGGCGCGGACAGCACGAGCCGCGAGCCGAGCCGCAGCCCGACCGGCAGGGTGGAGATCACCACCAACGCGACGAACCCGCTGAACAGCTTGTCGGCCAGCGAGACCAGCAGGTTGGAGAATCCGACGGACACGGTCAGCTGGTGGGTGAGCGCCAGGAAGGTCGTCGTGATCGTGTCCTGGCCGTTGCCCGCGGACCCGCCGTAGAGCCCGACCAGGATCGGCACCGCCAGGAGCGTGCACAGGCCCGCCACCATCACGTTGAGCGCGAGGAAGCGTGGCAGCGTCCGGCCGAGGCCGAAGCGCCTCACGCCGTAGCCCCAGGCGAGCGCCCCCGCGACGTTGACGATCGCGAAGGGGATCGACGCAGGGCCGCTGAGGAGGGCACCGACCACGTTGGTCGCGGCGCCGACGGCGGCCCCGCGCCACGGGCCCAGCGCGATCGCGGCGATGGCGGTCCCCACCATGTCGAGGTGGATGGGCAGGTGGAGGAAGTCCACGAACACCCGACCCAGCAGGTTGACCGCCAGGCAGGCCGCCAGCAGCAGCACCGCCTCACGAGCGCCCGTGGGGGGGACGGGGGACTCGACCGCCTGGGGCTGCGTCTCCGAGGCCGGCTCCGAGGCCGGCTCAGGGGCCGGCTCAGGAGATCGGGGACTCCGGCAGCGTGCGACCCACGCGTCGACGTCGGCGTGGCTCCCGCCGAGCGCCGTGCCGATGTCACGCACGAGCTCGAGGTTGACCCGGGCGCGGCCGGTGCGGAAGGCGTCGTAGACCGTCGTGCGCGCGACGCGGGCCGCGTGCTCGCTCGCGCCGCGGGCCAGCCGCTGCTCGCTCACCCGGCGTGCGATCTCGGCGAACGACGGGTCGCCGGCGCTCGTGCGCAACGCCTGGAGCTCGAGGGCCAGAGGGTCCCAACGGGCCTCTTCGCGTGACTCGGGCGGGGTGCCCTGCACCTCCACGGGCGCTCCTCCAGCTCCAGGTCCGACGGTTGCCCCAGCGTAGTCACCGCAGGAGCCCGGCGTGACCTGAATCCGGGCCCTGTTCGGGCTTGTTCGGGCTGCGCGCGACGGGTGGTGCGCGTAGGTGCGACACCGCCTAATGGGGTCATGACCGCAGCACGCATGCTCGAGCAGGAGCGCGGCACCCACCGGGCGGCCTTCTCGGCCCTGACCTCCGGGGAGCACGGCCTCGTGAGCGACTTCGCCGACCTCCATGGCTTCCCCTGGGACGACTACGCGGACGTCTTCGACGACCTGGCCATCCTGAATGGGTGCGAGCCGTCCTTCCACGAGGTCGTGCGGGCGCTGCTGGGTCGCCACGTGTCGGTGCTGCGCGAGGGCATGGTCGGCGTCACGGCCGCCGTCGACCTGCGGGACCTGGTCGACCTGGGGACCTGGATCGACCGGTGCCTGGCCCACTTCCTGCCCCTGGACCGGACGCTGCCCTCCGAGGGCTGGTCTGCCGGACCCCGACACTGAGAAGCAGGACGCCGGCTCCCGTCTGTCGACGGGAGCCGGCGTCATCCCTGCTCAGCGGCGGAGGATAGGGGATTCGAACCCCTGAGGGCTTTCACACCCAACCCGCTTTCCAAGCGAGCGCCATAGGCCACTAGGCGAATCCTCCGCCGGAGACCTTACCGGGCAGGTCCCGGGTGGATGAAATCGATCCCACCTC
>NZ_JANNML010000105.1:0-9877 GCF_031397825.1 Nocardioides sp. | reverse complement strand
AGGACCGCGAGACGCGCGGGTTCATCTCGATGACGATCAGGCGGCCGTCGGCCGGGTTGACGGCGTACTGGATGTTGCAGCCGCCGGTGTCGACGCCGACCGAGCGGATGATGCCGATCGCGAGGTCGCGCATCGCCTGGTACTCACGGTCGGTGAGCGTCATCGCGGGGGCGACGGTGATCGAGTCGCCGGTGTGGACGCCCATCGGGTCGACGTTCTCGATGGAGCAGACGATCACCACGTTGTCGGCGGTGTCGCGCATGACCTCGAGCTCGTACTCCTTCCAGCCGATGATCGACTCCTCGAGGAGCACCTCGGTGGTCGGGCTGGCGGCCAGGCCGGCGCCGGCGATGCGGCGCAGGTCGGTCTCGTCGTAGGCCATGCCGGAGCCGGTGCCGCCCATGGTGAAGCTGGGGCGCACCACCATCGGGTAGCCGAGCTGGTCGGCCGCGCCGAGGCAGTCCTCCATGGTGTGGCAGATGACGGACTTGGAGCACTCGCCGCCGAGCTCCTCCACGATCTTCTTGAAGACCTGGCGGTTCTCACCGCGGTCGATCGCCTCGATCGAGGCACCGATCAGCTCGACGTCGTACTTCTCCAGGACACCGGCCTTGTCGAGCGCCATCGCGGCGTTGAGGGCGGTCTGGCCACCCAGGGTCGCCAGCAGCGCGTCGGGGCGCTCCTTGGCGATCACCTTCTCGACGTACTCGGGGGTGATCGGCTCGACGTAGGTCGCGTCGGCGAACTCCGGGTCGGTCATGATCGTGGCCGGGTTGGAGTTGACCAGGATGACCCGGATGCCCTCCTCCTGCAGCACGCGGCAGGCCTGGGTGCCGGAGTAGTCGAACTCGCAGGCCTGGCCGATGATGATCGGCCCGGAGCCGATCACCATGACGCTCTTGATGTCCTCGCGCTTCGGCATGTCAGGCCTCCTTCGTCATGAGCTGGACGAACCGGTCGAAGAGGTACGCCGCGTCATGCGGGCCGGCGGCGGCCTCGGGGTGGTACTGCACCGAGAAGCTCTTCAGCGCACCCTCGGGCGTGCGGAGCTCGAGGCCCTCGACCACGTCGTCGTTGAGGCAGACGTGGCTGACGGTCGCGACGCCGTAGGGCGTCTGGACACCGTCGTCCAGCGGGATCCCGTCGGGCCACCGGACGGCGAAGCCGTGGTTGTGGGCGGTCACCTCGACCTTGCCGGTGGTGCGGTCCATGACCGGCTGGTTGATGCCGCGATGGCCGTAGGTGAGCTTGTAGGTGTCGAAGCCCAGCGCGCGACCGAAGAGCTGGTTGCCGAAGCAGATCCCGAAGTAGGGCAGGTCGTGGGCCAACGCGCCCTGGAGCAGCTCGACCTGGTGCGTCGTGGCAGCCGGGTCGCCGGGGCCGTTGGAGAAGAACAGCCCGTCGGGCTGCACGGCCAGCACCTCCTCGAGCGTCGAGGTCGCGGGGAGCACGTGCACCTCGATGCCGCGCTCGGCCATCCGGTGGGGCGTCATCGTCTTGATCCCGAGGTCCAGGGCGGCGACGCGGAGGCGCGGCCCCTCGCCGGGCCCGGTGATCGCGGGCACGACGTAGGCCTCCTTCGTGGAGACCTCCCCGGCCAGCTCGGCGCCGGCCATCTCGGCCGACGCCGTGACGCGGGCCAGCAGGGCGGCAGGGTCGGTCTCGGTCGTGGAGATGCCGACGCGCATCGCACCGCGCTCGCGCAGGTGGCGGGTGAGGGCGCGGGTGTCGATGCCGGAGATACCGACGACGCCCTGGGTGCGCAGCTCCTCGTCGAGGCTGCGCTTCGAGCGCCAGTTGCTCGGCACGCGGGCGGGGTCACGCACGACGTAGCCCGCGACCCAGATCCGGCCCGACTCGGGGTCCTCGTCGTTGACGCCGGTGTTGCCGACGTGCGGAGCCGTCATGACCACGACCTGGCGGTGGTAGGACGGATCGGTCAGCGTCTCCTGGTAGCCGGTCATGCCGGTGTTGAAGACCGCTTCGCCGAAGGTCTCGCCGGTCGCGCCGTAGGCCTCACCGTGGAAGGTGCGGCCGTCCTCGAGGACGAGCAGTGCCGGGCCCTGCGCCCGGGCGCTCACTGGAGCTTCCCGTCGAGGACGGTGGCGGTGCCGCGCAGGAACGTCGCGACGACACGGCCGGGCAGCTCCATGCCGGCGTACGGCGTGTTGTGGCTCAGCGACGCCGACTCCGACGGCACCACGGTGCGCCGGGCGGCCGGGTCGTAGAGCACCACGTTGGCGGGTGCTCCCACCTCGATCGGCTGGCCGTGGTCGGCGACGCGGCCGATCCTGGCCGGTGCGTAGGACATCCGGTCGGCGACGCCCTCCCAGTCGAGAAGGCCGGGGTCGACCATCGTCTCCTGCACGATCGACAGCGCGGTCTCGAGCCCGAGCATGCCGAACGCGGCGGCGGCCCACTCGCAGTCCTTGTCCTCGTGCGGGTGGGGTGCGTGGTCGGTGGCCACGATGTCGATCGTCCCGTCGGCGAGGCCGGCGCGCAGCGCGGCGCCGTCGGCGGCCGTGCGCAGCGGCGGGTTGACCTTGTAGATCGGGTCGTAGGTCTCGGCGAGGTCGTCGGTGAGCAGCAGGTGGTGGGGGCATGCCTCGGCCGTGACGTTCCAGCCCTTGCGCTTGGCGTCCCGCACGATCTCGACCGAGCCGGCGGTGGAGACGTGGCAGACGTGGAGGCGGGAGCCCACGTGCGCGGCGAGCAGGCAGTCGCGCGCGATGATCGCCTCCTCGGCGACCGCCGGCCAGCCGGTGAGCCCCAGGCGCCCGGAGAGCTCGCCCTCGTTCATCTGCGCGCCCTCGGTCAGGCGCGGCTCCTGCGCGTGCTGGGCGATGACGCCGTCGAAGGCCTTCACGTACTCCAGCGCGCGGCGCATCAGCACTGCGTCGCTCACGCACTTGCCGTCGTCGGAGAACACCCGGACGCGGGCGGCCGAGTCGGCCATGGCGCCGAGCTCGGCCAGCTGCTCGCCCTGGAGGCCCACGGTCACCGCGCCGATCGGGTAGACGTCGCAGTGGCCGGCCTCGCGACCCAGACGCCAGACCTGCTCGACGACGCCGGCGGTGTCGGCGACCGGCTCGGTGTTGGCCATGGCGTGCACGGCGGTGAAGCCTCCCAGGGCCGCGGCCTGGGTACCTGACTCGACGGTCTCGGCGTCCTCGCGACCCGGCTCGCGCAGGTGGGTGTGGAGGTCGACGAGGCCGGGGAGGGCGACCAGGCCGGTGCCGTCGATCTCCACGGTGTCGCCCGAGCCGTCGGGCGCTGTCAGGCCTGCGCCGATGGCGGCGACGACGCCGCCGTCCAGGAGCAGGTCGGTCGCGTCTGCGCCGAGGATGGAGACGTCTCTGATCAGGTACGCGCTCACGCGTCGTTCTCGCTTTCTGGTGCTGCCCCGTGGTGGTCGGCGCCGTCGGCGCCGCTGAGGAGGAGGTAGAGGACGGCCATGCGGACCGCGACGCCGTTGGTGACCTGCTCGACGATGACCGAGCGGTCGGAGTCGGCCACGTCGGCGGTGATCTCCATGCCGCGGACCATCGGTCCGGGGTGCATGACGATCGTGTGGTCCTGGAGGGTCCGCATCCGCCTGCCGTCGAGGCCGTAGCGGCGGGAGTACTCGCGGGCGGTCGGGAAGAACGAGGCGTTCATCCGCTCGCGCTGGACGCGCAGCATCATCACGACGTCGGCCTTGGGCAGCACCGCGTCGAGGTCGTAGGACGTCTCGACCCCCCAGGTGTCGATGCCGACCGGGAAGAGGGTCGGCGGGGCGACCAGCGTGACCTCAGCGCCGAGGGTCTGGAGCAGCAGCGCGTTGGAGCGGGCGACCCGGCTGTGCAGGACGTCGCCGACGATCGCCACGCGGCGCCCTTCGAGGTCGTTGCCTCCCTGACCGAGGTGGCGCCACATGGTGAAGGCGTCGAGCAGGGCCTGGGTGGGGTGCTCGTGGGTGCCGTCGCCGGCGTTGACGACGCTCGAGCGCACCCAGCCGGAGTGGGCCAGGCGGTGCGGGGCACCGCTCGCGCCGTGGCGCACGACGACCGCGTCGGCGCCCATCGCCTCCAGGGTCAACGCGGTGTCCTTGAGGCTCTCGCCCTTGGACAGGCTGGAGCCCTTGGCGGAGAAGTTGATGACGTCGGCGCTGAGGCGCTTGGCGGCCGCCTCGAAGGAGATGCGGGTGCGGGTGGAGTCCTCGAAGAAGAGGTTGACCACCGTGCGCCCCCGCAGCGCGGGCAGCTTCTTGATCGGCCGGTCGGCCAGCGAGCGCAGCTCCTCCGCGGTCTTGAGGACCAGCATCGCGTCGTCGCGGGTCAGGTCCGCGGCGCTGAGCAGGTGGCGCTTCACGCGGTGCTCCCCTCGGCCAGGGTGTCGGGCGGCCCGTCGATGGACACCGCATCGATCTCGTCGGTCTCGGCCAGGCGCACGCTCACCCGTTCGACCAGCGAGGTCGGGAGGTTCTTGCCGACGAAGTCGGCGCGGATGGGCAGTTCCCGGTGCCCCCGGTCCACCAGGACGGCGAGGCGCACGGCCTGCGGTCGGCCGACGTCGCCGAGGGCATCGAGGGCCGAGCGGATCGTGCGTCCGGAGAAGAGGACGTCGTCGACCAGCACGACGACCTTGCCGTCGATGCCCCCCGACGGGATCTCGGTCGGCAGCAGGGTCCGCGCCGGCTTCATCCGCAGGTCGTCGCGGTAGAGCGTGATGTCGAGGGACCCGACCGGCACCTCGATTCCCTCCACCGAGGAGATGCGGGCGGCGATCCGTTGCGCGAGCGGGACGCCGCGGCGCGGGATGCCGAGCAGGACGAGATCGCCGGCGCCCTTGTTGCGCTCGAGGATCTCGTGGGAGATGCGGGTCAGGGCCCGGGAGATGTCACGGGCATCGAGGACCACGCGGCCCGGAGGCGGTCCGGCGGGGTCGGTCGGTCCGGGGGCAGGCTGGGCACACACGAGCGTGCTTGACCTCCTTCTCCGCCTCACAGGACGGCTCGTTAAAGGATGTCGATCGGGCGTCACGCTACCGCAGCCTGGAGGGGACCGGCGCGCGGGCTCGCAGGCTTCTCGGCCAGCGGACACCTGTCGCGGTTGGCTAGGTTGACTGGACCGATCCCAGGAGGTCCCCGTGCCCGAGCTGCCCTTCCCCGACGACGTCCGTGCCCTGCTCCTCAAGCCCAACCCCGCCGTGGTCACCACCCTGCGCTCCGACGGCGCCCCGGTCTCCGTGGCGACCTGGTACGCGCTCGACGACGACGACCGCGTGCTGCTCAACATGGACCACACCCGGGTCCGCGTGAAGCACCTGCGCCGCGACCCCCGCGTCACGCTGACCGTCCTCGACGGCGGCGACTGGTACACGCACGTCTCCCTCATCGGCCGCGTCGTCGCAATGAGCGACGACGAGGGACTGGTCGGCATCGACCGGCTCAGCACGCACTACGCCGACCGCCCCTACCCCACCCGCGACAGCCCGCGGGTCAACGCGTGGTTCGTGGTGGATCGATGGCACGGGTGGGGTGCGGCGAAGGACTGACGAGCCGACCCCTCGCGCGGGGTGCCCTTGCCCCGTTGACGGACCTCGGAGGGTCGACGGACCTCCGAGGAGAGCGCGCTCCCGAGGTGGTCAATCGTGTGGCCACCCCGCAGGAGCACACCCACGGACACGACCGCACGCAGGCCCTGGAGAAACCCGGCACCCGCTCCCAGCCAGCTCCTCTCAGACCACCCAGACACCCCACCCCCGAAAAGAGCGCCCTCCCGAGATGATCAACCGTGTGGCCACCCCGCAGGAACACACCCACGAACACGACCCACGCCTGCAGCCTGTGGAGGAGCCGAGCGCGACCAGCCACATCCGTGGTGGCATCGCTCCATGCCTCGACTCCTCGACACCACCACCCGGACCGGCACCATCGCCGACGCGGTCAACTTCCTGCTCGCCACGCACGGCGCCTCGGCCCTGACCATGCGCGCGATCGCCGCCGAGTGCCGACTGAGCCCGGCCGCGCTGAGCCTCCACTACGGCTCGCGCCGACACATGCTCGCCGTCGCCGCGCTCGCCACGAGCCGGGCACGCACGGCGCGGATGCAGGAGCGTGCCCGACGTGACGGGGTCCTGGCCTTCCTCCCGCGCGAGCCCGAGGAGCTGCTCGACGTCCGAGCCTGGCTCGGCTGGTGCGAGCTGGACCGCAACGAGGAGAAGCTGCACCACACGATGTGGTGGGCGCGTGCCGAGGACCGAGCACTCCTCGACGTCACGCTCGACCACCGGTTACAACCCACCGACCTCGACCTGCTGCTCGCCGCGGTCGACGGTCTCGCGGTCGCGCTGTGCCGGCCGGAGGACCCGATGCCGCTCCCGGCTGCGCAGGAGCTGCTCTCCCGGCTCACGGCCGACCTGATCGACGGCACCGTCGCATGACACCCTGCGCAGGTGGACGTGCTGGACGTGGTGCTGGGCGTGGTGGGCGGTCTGCTGGTGGTGTGGGCCGTGCTCGTCGTGGCCCTCTACGCCGCCAGCCGCCGCCAGGGCGACCCGACGAGTCTCCGGGAGGCCCTGCGGCTGCTGCCCGACGTGGTCCGCCTGCTCCGCCGCCTGGCTGCGGACCCGACGCTTCCTCGCGGGGTCCGGTGGCGGCTCTGGCTGACCTTGGCCTACCTCGCGGTGCCGATCGACCTGGTGCCCGACGTCATCCCGGTGGTGGGCTACGCCGACGACGTGGTGGTCGTCGCGCTCGCCCTGCGTTCGGTGGTGCGCAGTGCCGGTCCCGACGCACTGCACCGGCACTGGCCCGGCACGCCCCAGGGACTGGCAACGCTCACGCGGCTGCTCTGACCCCCACAGCGCGCTCGATGCGCTCGAGCAGCACCGGGTGCATCTCGGGCAGCTCGTCGAGCGGGCACCACCGCACCGAGAGCGACTCGTCGTCTCCGACGTGCGCCTCCCCGGAGACGTAACGGCACAGGTAGGTGTGGTCGAGGTACTGCGCGAGGTCGCCGTTGACGTGGGTGATCACCGGAGTGACCCCGACCCACACCAGGGCCTCGACCTCGCAGACGACGCCGGTCTCCTCCAGCGCCTCGCGCACCGCCGCGACCTCGGGGTGCTCCCCCGGGTCGACGATGCCGGTCACCGGGGCCCACTGACCGTTGTCGGAGCGCTCGACCAGGAGGACCTGGTCGTCACGCAGGACGACGGCGGTCACTCCCGGCAACCACAGCAGGTCGTGGCCGATGCGCTCGCGCAGGCGGATGACGAAGTCGGGGATGGGCATCCGCCCACGCTACAAGCGCTCGGACGTCAATCAGGCGAACGCCTCGGCAACCGCCTCGACGAAGGCGTCGAGGTCGCCGGGGTCGCGGCTGATCACGAGCGTCCAGCCGTCGGCGGGACACGTGAAGGCGTCCGGCACCTACGCGGGGGGCCTCACCCGACGTCGATGAGGACCTTGCCGACCGCCCCGTCCTCAACCGCCTGGTGCGCCGCGGCGGTGTCCTCCAGCGCGTAGTGGTGCAACGGCACCCCGACTTCCTCGCCGACACGCAGGGCACCAGCCACGATCGCGGCGTTGATGTCCTGCGCCGCGGCCGTGACCAGGTCGGCGCCGAGCGTGTAGAGCAGCAGGAACTGGTAGCGCAGGTTGCGGGAGAACGTGGGGCGGATCTCGACGACGAAGGAGTCGCCGCCGTTGTTGGCGTAGATCGCGATCGTGCCGCGGTTCTTCGTCACAGCGACGTCGAGCTCGTTGTTCTGCGCCGGCGCCACCTCGACGACGATGTCGACGCCGTCCGGCGCGATCTCGAGGATGGCCGCCGCGGTGTCGCCCTCGCGGTAGTTCACGACGTGCTGGGCGCCCGCGGCGCGTGCCAGGACCGCCTTCTCGTCGCTGCTCACCGTCGTGACGACCGTGGCTCCGGACCAGCGGGCCAGCTGGATCGCGGCGTTGCCGACCGCACCCGCTCCCCCGGCCACGAGGACCGTCCTGCCCTCGAGGGCTCCTGGCCCCAGACGGGTCGGACCGCCCTCGGCCGCGGTCAGGGCCCGGTGCGCCGTGACGGCCGGGACCCCGAGGCTGGCGCCGAGGTCGAAGTCGGCCTCGGCCGGGAGGCGTACGACGAGCCCGGCCGGCTGGACGGTCAGCTCGGCCGCTGTGCCGTAGGCGCGACCGTGCTGCGCCAGGATCAGCCAGACACGATCGCCCACGGACAACCCGTCGACGCCCTCGCCGACCGCGTCCACGACGCCGGCACCGTCCTGCCCGGGTACGACCTCGTCGTAGCCCTGGGACATGCCGGCACGGAACTTCCAGTCGGTGGGGTTCACCCCCGACCGGACCACCCGGACCCGGACCTCGCCGGGGCCGGGCTCGGCGACGTCGCGCTCGACGAGGCTCAGGACGGAGGACGGACCGGTCTGGGAGTAGACGACTGCTCGCATGTCAGTCCCAGCACCACACGACGCTCAGACATTCCACCGCGCCGTCCACGCAGGTCAGAGCGCCGCCGCCATCCCGGCGCACGCCCGCAGCCACGACATCTTCGTCGCGTCGGAGAGCTGCGCGTAGGGCACGATCGAACCGGACACGAGGGCCGGGTCGTAGGGCACGCGATAGACCGCGCGGGTGCGCTGCTCGTAGACCTGCACGAGGTCGTGCGCCAGCTTGCTGTCCACCTGCGCCGAGGGGTCCGAGAGGACCGTGACGGCCTTGTACTTCAGGTTCTGCATGCCAGCGTCCTGGAGCGCGTCGAGCATCCACAGTCCGCTGTAGCCGGTGTCCTCGCGCACGGTGCTGGTGATGACGAGCAGGTCGGCGGCCTCGGCAGCGGCCAGCCAGTTCTCCGCCCGCATGTTGTTGCCGGTGTCGACCAGGATCACCCGGTAGAACCGCTCGAGCAGCCGGTGCACCGCCCCGAAGTCCTCGGCCCGGATCGTGCCGGTCACGTCGGGACGCTCGTCGGAGGCGAGGACGTCGAAGTGCGCGTCGCCCTGCGAGCGCACGAACGCACCGAGGTCGCCGATGCGCGACTGGTAGACGTCACTGAAGCGCTCGAGGTCCTCGAGCAGCTCGCGCGTGGTGTTGCGGTGGTTGCTGCGCGTGCCGCGGATGCCCAGGGTGCCGCGCGTCTCGTTGTTGTCCCACGCGACGACGCCGCCACCGCGGACCGTGCCGAAGGTGTAGCCCGCGGCGAGCACCCCGGTCGTCTTGGCGGCGCCACCCTTGGGGTTGATGAACGCGATCGTGCGCGGGCCGTCGAAGCGCCTGCAGGCGGTGCGGCATCATGCCGTTGCCGCAACCTCGACCTACGAGGACGCGCAGGAGGTCGTCGTGAACTGGTCCGGCCTGGCCTACGCGTGCTCGAACGTGGATTTCAGCTACGAGCTGGCGAAGCTGGCGACACCCACGCCCGGGGACATGCGTGCGCCCGGGGCGGCGACGGGCGTCTTTGCCCTGGAATGTGCAATGGACGAGCTCGCGGCGAAAGCGCACATCGATCCCGTGCAGTTGCGACTCGCCAATTGGACCGATCGGGATCAGAACGAGGATCTCCCGATTACATCGAAGGCCCTCAAGGCATGTTACGAGCAGGCCGCCGCCCGGTTCGGCTGGAACCAGCGAACGGCGCAACCGCGCTCGATGCGCGACGGCGCCGAACTGATCGGGTTTGGCATGGCGTCCGGTGCCTGGGATGCCGGGCTTGCCCCGTTCCCGACGCGGGCGCGCGTGACCTGGCGGGTCGACGGACGCATCGAGGTCGCGGCAGGCGCAAGCGACATCGGGACGGGCACCTACACGATTCTTGCGCAGATCGCGGCGGAGGCCTTCGGCATCGAACCGAGTGAGGTCGAGGTTCGATTGGGCGACTCGCGCCTGCCC
>NZ_JANNML010000077.1:0-5682 GCF_031397825.1 Nocardioides sp. | reverse complement strand
AGGGTGGACCGGGGCGACATGGTGACTTACTCCTACTGGGATCTCGCAAGGACGCGATCCCCGGAGTGCGCTCATAGTGACGCAGGGGATGGCTCGAACGACATTGTCCAGGAGTACTAGGACCATGACCAGCCCGAGTCCCCCAAACGGGTCAGGGGACGAGGCGTCCGAGCTCCGCGATCGTGACCTCCGTGAGGTCGGCACGGACGTGGCGGCGTGCGCCGGGGGCCACCGGCACGTGGTTGGGCACCACCAGGACCTGGCAGCCGGCGGCCTCCGCGGAGGTGGTGCCGGTGTTGGAGTCCTCGATCGCGACGCAGTCCTCCGGCGCGACGCCCAGGGCGGAAGCCGCCGTGAGGTAGGGCTCCGGGTGGGGCTTGCCGTTGTCGACCTGGTCCCCGGTCACGACAACGGCGAAGGTCTCCGGCGGCAGCTCGCGCAGGATGGGAGCGACGAACCGCGCGTAGGACATCGTCACGAGCGCGCACGGCACACCAGCGCTGTGAAGCGACACCAGCAGCTCCCGCGCGCCGGCACACCACGGCACGTGCTGCTCGACCTTCGCGACGACCCCGTCGAGGAGCAGCTCGACGATCTTCTCGGGCTCCAGGGCGATGCCCATGTGCTCCTGGATGTAGCGACCGGACGCGAGCAGGTCGTTGCCGACCAGCGCGAGGGCGTGCTCGTGGCTCCAGGTGCCGCCGTACGTCGCCGCGAGCTCGAACTCGGTCTCGATCCAGTAGGGCTCGGTGTCGACCAGGGTGCCGTCCATGTCCCACAGGACGGCTGCCGGGGCGCCGGTCGGGGCGCTGGCCGAAGCATCGGGCCGCACTCAGTCCTCCGGGTCGTAGCCGAGGTTGGGCGAGAGCCAGCGCTCGGTCTCGGCGAGCGTCCAGCCCTTGCGCTCGGCATAGTCGGCGACCTGGTCACGACCGATACGACCGACGACGAAGTACTGCGACTGCGGGTGGCTGAAGTACCACCCCGACACCGAGGCGCCCGGCCACATCGCCATCGACTCGGTGAGGGTGATGCCGGTCGCGGCCTCGACGTCGAGCAGCTCCCAGAGCAGAGGCTTCTCGGTGTGGTCAGGGCAGGCGGGGTAGCCCGGGGCGGGTCGGATGCCGGTGTAGCGCTCGGCGATCAGGTCGTCGCTGGTGAGCTGCTCGTCGGCCTCGTGGCCCCAGAACTCCGTGCGGACCCGCTGGTGGAGGCGCTCGGCGAACGCCTCGGCGAGCCGGTCGGCCAGCGACTCGACGAGGATCGCGTTGTAGTCGTCGTGGTCGGCCTTGAAGGCCTCGACCCGCTCGGAGAGCCCGATGCCGGCCGTGACGGCGAAGCCGCCGACGTGGTCGGCGAGGCCGGTGTCCTCGGGCGCGACGTAGTCGGCCAGGGACCGGTTGGGCACGCCCTCGCGGTGGTCGCCCTGCTGGCGCAGGTGGTGGAGGACGACGCCCGAGGTCTGGCGGGTGTCGTCGGTCCAGGTGACGGTGTCGTCGCCACGCCCGTTGGCCGGCAGGAAGCCGTAGACGCCCTTGGCGGTCAGCCACTGCTCCTCGACGATCCGGTCCAGCATCTCCTGGGCGTCGTCGTAGAGCTTGCGCGCGGTCTCCCCCGCGGTGGGGCTGTTGAGGATGTCGGGGAACTTGCCCTTCATCTCCCACGCGTTGAAGAACGGCTGCCAGTCGATGTAGTCGCGCAGCTCGCCGATGTCGTAGTCCTCGAGCACGTGGATCCCCGGCTGCTTCGGTGCAGGGGGCACGTAGCCGTCCCAATCGATCGGGGTCGCGTTGGCCTTCGCGGCGTCGTAGGACAGCAGCTTGCGCTCGCTCTTGCCCGCGTGGCGGGCGCGGAGGGCGTCGTAGTCCTCCTTGACGTCGGCCATCAGCTTGGCGCGTCGGTCCTCGTGCAGCAGTGCGGCCGCGGTGGGCACGGACCGCGAGGCGTCCTTGACCCACACCACAGGGCCGTCGTACTTGGGGTCGACCTTGACGGCCGTGTGGGCGCGCGAGGTGGTCGCTCCCCCGATCAGCAGCGGGATGGTCAACCCCTGACGCTGCATCTCGGTGGCCAGGGTGACCATCTCGTCGAGCGAGGGCGTGATCAGGCCGGAGAGACCGATGATGTCGGCGCCGACCTCCTGGGCTGCGTCGAGGATCTTCTGCGGTGGGACCATGACGCCGAGGTCGATGACCTCGTAGTTGTTGCACTGCAGGACCACGCCGACGATGTTCTTGCCGATGTCGTGCACGTCGCCCTTGACCGTGGCCATGACGATCGTGCCGTTGGTCTCCTTGACGGTGGCGTACTCGGGGTTGTCGAGCTTCTCCTGCTCGATGAAGGGGATCAGGTAGGCGACCGCCTTCTTCATCACGCGTGCCGACTTCACCACCTGCGGGAGGAACATCTTGCCGGCACCGAAGAGGTCGCCGACGACGTTCATGCCGTCCATCAGCGGGCCCTCGATGACCTCGATCGGGCGGCCACCACGGGCCGCGATCTCGGTGCGAAGCTCCTCGGTGTCGGACTCGACGTGGGCGTCGATGCCCTTGACGAGGGCGTGGGTGATGCGCTCGCCGACGGGCAGCTCGCGCCACTCCTCGGCGGCCGCCTCGACCTTCTCGCCCTGCTTGTTGTGCTCCTCCGCGATCTCGAGCAGCCGCTCGGCGGCGTCGGGGCGTCGGTTGAGCACCACGTCCTCGATGCGCTCGCGCAGCTCGGGCTCGACCTGGTCGTAGACGACCAGCGCACCGGCGTTGACGATGCCCATGTCGAGCCCCGCCCTGATGGCGTGGAAGAGGAACACCGCGTGGATCGCCTCGCGGACCGGGTTGTTGCCCCGGAACGAGAAGGAGACGTTGGAGATGCCGCCGGAGACCTTGGCACCCGGCAGGTTCTGCTTGATCCAGCGGGTGGCCTCGATGAAGTCCAGCCCGTAGGACGCGTGCTCCTCGATGCCCGTTGCCACCGCGAAGACGTTGGGGTCGAAGATGATGTCCTCGGGCGGGAAGTCGACCTCGTCGACCAGGATCCGGTAGGCCCGCTCGCAGATCGCCTTGCGACGCTCGAGGTTGTCGGCCTGGCCGTCCTCGTCGAAGGCCATGACGACCGCGGCAGCGCCGTACTTCTTGCACAGGCGGGCCTGGGCGCGGAAGGCGTCCTCGCCCTCCTTCATGGAGATCGAGTTGACGATCGGCTTGCCCTGGACGCACTTGAGGCCGGCCTCGATGACCTCCCACTTGGAGGAGTCGACCATGACCGGGACGCGGCTGATGTCGGGCTCGGAGGCGACCAGCTTGAGGAAGCGGTCCATCGCGGCGACGCCGTCGATCATGCCCTCGTCCATGTTGACGTCGATGACCTGCGCGCCGTTCTCCACCTGTTGGAGTGCGACCGCCAGCGCGGTGTCGTAGTCGCCGTCCTTGATCAGGTTGCGGAACTTCGCCGAGCCGGTGATGTTGGTGCGCTCGCCCACGTTGACGAAGAGGCTGTCCTCGTCGATCGTGAACGGCTCGAGACCGGAGAGCCGCATCGCCGGGCGTACGTCGACGGGCTCGCGCCGCGGCTTGCCCTCGACGACCTGCGCGATGGCCTCGATGTGCGCCGGGGTGGTGCCGCAGCAGCCCCCGACGAGGTTGACGAAGCCGCTGTCGGCGAACTCCGCGATGATCGCGGCGGTCTCCTCGGGCGCCTCGTCGTACTCACCGAAGGCGTTGGGCAGGCCCGCGTTGGGGTAGCAGGAGACGAAGCTGTCGGCGAGACGGGACATCTCGGCGATGTAGGGACGCATTTCCTTGGCGCCGAGCGCGCAGTTGAGGCCGACCGCCAGGGGGCGGGCGTGGCGCACGGAGTCCCAGAACGCCTCGGTGACCTGCCCCGAGAGGGTGCGGCCGGAGGCGTCGGTGATGGTGCCGGAGATGATGACCGGCCAACGACGGTCGTACTCCTCGAAGAGGGTCTCGACGGCGAAGATCGCTGCCTTGGCGTTGAGGGTGTCGAAGATGGTCTCGATGAACAGCAGGTCCGAGCCGCCGTCGAGGAGGCCACGGCCGGCCTCCATGTAGGCCGCGACGAGCTGGTCGTAGCTCACGTTGCGGGCCCCGGGGTCGTTGACGTCGGGGCTGATGGACGCCGTGCGGGTCGTGGGGCCGAAGGCGCCGGCGACGTAGCGCGGGCGGTCGGGGGTGCGCTCGGTCATCGCGTCGCACTCGGCACGCGCCAGGCGGGCGGACTCGTAGTTGAGCTCGTAGGCGAGCTCCTCCATGCCGTAGTCGCCCAGCGAGATGGCATTGGCGTTGAAGGTGTTGGTCTCGATGAGGTCGGCGCCGGCCTCGAGGTACTCACGGTGGATGCCCGCGATGATCTCGGGCTGGGTGAGCGTGAGGAGGTCGTTGTTGCCCTGGAGGTCGCTCGCCCAGTCGGCGAAGCGCTCACCGCGGTAGCCGGCCTCGTCAGGGCGGTCCCGCTGGATCGCCGTGCCCATGGCTCCGTCGATCACCATGATCCGCTCCTGCAGGGTGGCAGTGAGCGCCTCAGTGACATCGGGGCGTAGGTCGCGCGATCGGGACAACGGGACTCCTCTCGGACGGTCCGGCGCCACGCTCGACGGCCGGCCCTCCAGCGTAGGAACCACGTCCCAGGACGTGGACTTGTTTCCCGAATGGTGACACCGGCCGAATCACCGGGTGAAATCCTCGCCGGTCCCCGCGTCCGGTCCGTGACACCCCGACTAGGCTTTCCCGGTGATCGAGATCGAGGACGCGCCCGACCTGGTGGACCCCCTGGTGATCGCGGCGTTCGAGGGCTGGAACGACGCCGCCGACGCCGCGTCCGGGGTCGTCGACCACCTCATGGACGTCTGGAACGCCCGCGTGGTCGGCGCCGTGGATCCCGAGGACTTCTACGACTTCCAGGTCAACCGGCCCGTCGTGGGCACCGACGAGAACGGCTACCGCCGCCTCACCTGGCCCAGCACCCAGATCGCCATCGCCTCTCCCCCGGACCTGGACCGCGACGTCATCCTGATCCGCGGCATCGAGCCGTCGATGCGGTGGCGCCAGTTCTGCGCCGAGCTGCTCGCGGCCGTCGACGAGCTCGGCGGCGAGCTCGTCGTGACGCTGGGGGCGCTCCTGGCCGACACCCCTCACACCCGCCCGATCCCCGTCACGGGCACCGCGACGGAGCCCGAGCTCGTGGACCGGCTCAAGCTCGAGCAGTCGACCTACGAGGGCCCGACCGGCATCGTGGGCGTCTTCCAGGACGCCTGCGTGAAGCTCGACGTGCCGGCCGTGTCCTACTGGGCGGCGGTGCCCCACTACGTCGCGCAGCCGCCGTGTCCCAAGGCGACGCTCGCGCTGATCGGCCAGCTGGAGGACCTGCTCGAGGTCAGCATCCCGCTCGGTGACCTCGCCGAGGACGCCCGCGCCTGGGAGCGCGGCGTCGACGAGCTGGCCGAGGAGGACGAGGACGTCGCCGACTACGTGCGCAGCCTCGAGGAGACCCGCGACACCGCCGACCTGCCCGAGGCCTCCGGCGAGGCGATCGCACGCGAGTTCGAGCGCTACCTCAAGCGGCGCTCCGACGAGGATCCCGGTCCGGCCTGATCGGGCGGTGGGGCTGGCTCGGGCCGCTCCGGGGTTGGGGGTTTGGGAACCACCCCCATGTCGTGGGCCCCCGGGGGGG
>NZ_JANNML010000037.1:0-24706 GCF_031397825.1 Nocardioides sp. | reverse complement strand
GCCCGAGACCGACACGTCCCCTCAGCGTGTCGGGCAGGGCCTCCGCCAGCCCGGGTCGGCGGCGGCGCGCGGCGTGCCGTCCGGGCACCGGCACCCAGGGGGGCTCGGCGGGCGCGGACGGCCCGGGCACCTCCACCGGTTGCGGCCGGCGTGGCTCGGCGGGCGGCGACTCGAGCGGTGGCACGACCACCAGAGGGCGCACGGCCACCCGGGTGTGGCCCTCCCACCACTCGCCACCGGCGGCGGGCTCGACCACCGGCGCGACCACCGCGGGTGCCGCCCCCTGCCCGCCACGCGTCGCGTCCAGCTCCGTGCGCAGCTGCTCCAGCCGCCGCGCGACGGCGGCGTCGTGGTCCTGGCCCGAGCGTCGAGATCGCATGGAAGGACCGTAGGCAGGACGGCACCCGGAGCGCTCGCATCGACGGCGTGCCTGTGGACGACGCGGGCTGAGCGGCGGCTGTGGACGGCTCCCGGGCCAGTGTCGGCGTCACGCCCGGGCGGTGAGCTACGGGCGGTCCGACACCCACCACACCGCCCACCACCCACCGCCCGGGAGGCGAGACCGCGACCCCGGACTCAGAGCCGCGGCGCCACGCAGACGGCGATCATGCCGGGACCCACGTGAGCCCCGAGGACCGCGCCGAGCTCACCGCACCAGACCTCCCGGTCGCCGAGGTTGTCGGCCAACCGGGTCCGGAGCTTGTCAGCGAGGAGGTCGGCGCGCTCCTCGTTGGCGAGGTGGGCGACGCACAGGTCGATCTCGGCGTCACCCGCGGCAGCCACGGCCAGCTCCTCGAGCCGGGCCAGTGCCCTGCCCGAGGTCCGGACCTTCTCCAGCGACGCGACGACGCCGTCCTCGATGGTGAGCAGCGGCTTGACCGCGAGGGCACCCCCGAACAGCGCGGCAGCTGCCCCGATGCGACCGCCGCGTCGGAGGTACTCCAACGTGTCGACGTAGAACAGCGACGAGCAGGCATCCGCGCGGGCGCGGGCGGCGGCTGCGGCTGCCTCGACGGAGCCGTCCCGACCGATGACGTCGGCGGCGGCCAGGGCGGCGTAGCCGGTGGCGACCCCGACCTCGCGGCTGTCCACGCACACGACCCGCACCGGGGAGTCGCGCGCCGCGAGCTGGGCCGACTCGAAGGTGCCGCTCATGTCACCGGAGAGGTGCACCGACACGATCTGCTTGGCCCCGGCGGCGGCCGCCCGCTCGTAGGCATCCAGCATCACCGCTGGCGCCGGGCGCGAGGTGCTCACGGGACGGAAGGCGCGCAGCGCCTCCGCGACCCGCTCCGGGGTGGCCTCCGGGGAGCCCTCGTCGTAGGCGTGGGCACCGATGACCACCTGGAGCGGGACGACGATGATCCCGCGCTCGGCCGCCACCTCCACGGGGAGGCTGGCGGTCGAGTCCGTGACGACGACGACCGACATGTGGCAGAGAGTAGTGGCGTGCGCCGCGTCGGTCGTGGTCAGACCACGATGTTGACGAGCTTGGGTGCCCGCACGACGACCTTGCGGACCTCACGACCGTCGATGGCCGCCACGACCGTCGGGTCGGCCAGCGCCAGTGCCTCCAGGTCACTCCCGGCGATGTCGGGGGCCACCTCCAGGCGGGCCTTGACCTTGCCCTGGACCTGGACCACGGCCGTGACCGACTCCTCGACCAGCAGCGCGGGGTCGACGACCGGCCACCCCACCCGGGCGACGGTCGGCTCGTGGCCCAGCCGCTCCCACATCTCCTCGGCGGTGTACGGCGCCACCAGGGACAGCAGGATCGCCACCGTCTCCACGGCCTCGCGGACCGCGGGGTCGGCGCCGCCGCAGCCCGAGTCGATCGCCTTGCGGGTGGCGTTGACCAGCTCCATCGTGCGAGCCACCATGACGTTGAAGCGGTGCTTCTCGATCAGCCCCTCGGCCTCGTGCACCGTCTTGTGCGTCAGCGTGCGCAGGGCGGTGTCACCTGTCGCCGGGTCGGCGCCCGGCGCGCTGGAGACGTCGCCGCTCAGGCGCCATGCTCGCTGCAGGAAGCGCAGGGAGCCACCGGGCGAGACGTCGGCCCAGTCGATGTTGTCCTCGGGCGGGCTCGCGAACACCAACGTCAGCCGCACGGCGTCCACGCCGAACTCCGCCAGCTGGTCGCCCAGGTTGATGCCGTTGCCCAGCGACTTGCTCATCTTGCGTCCGTTGTTGATGACCTTGCCCTGGGACAGGTAGGCCGAGAACGGCTCGTCCCAGTCGACCAGGCCCATGTCGCGCAGGGCCTTGGTGAAGAACCGCGCGTAGAGCAGGTGCAGCACGGCGTGCTCGTCGCCGCCGACGTAGAGGTCGATGGGACCCCACGCGTTGGCCAGCGCGGTGTCGAGGGCCTGGCTGTCGTCGTGGGGGGACACGTAGCGGAAGAAGTACCACGACGAGTCCACGAAGGTGTCCATCGTGTCGGTGTCGCGCGTCGCCGGACCGCCGCAGGTCGGGCAGCTGACGTTGACCCAGTCGGTCGCCGCGCCCAGGGGCGAGGTGCCCTTGGGCTTCAGGTCCGCACCACGCAGCTCGGGCAGCTCGACAGGCAGCTGGTCCTCGGGGACCGGGACCTCGCCGTCGACCGGGCAGTGGATGATCGGGATCGGGGCGCCCCAGTAGCGCTGGCGCGACAGCAGCCAGTCGCGCAGGCGGAAGTTGACCGTGCCGCGCCCCAGCCCCTTGCCCTCCAGGTAGGTGATGGTCGTGGACTTCGCCTCGGCCACGCCCATGCCCGACAGGTCGATCTTGTCGTTGGCGGAGTTGATGGCCGGGCCGTCACCGGTGTAGGCCATGGTGTCGTGGCCCTCCCAGTCGTCGGGCGGCTGCACCGTGCGCACGATCGGCAGGTCGAACGCCGTCGCGAAGTCCCAGTCGCGCTGGTCCTGCGCGGGCACCGCCATGATCGCGCCGGTCCCGTAGTCGGCCAGGACGTAGTCAGCGGCGTAGACCGGGATCCGCTCGCCGGTCAGCGGGTTGACGGCGTGCACGCCCAGGAAGACGCCCGTCTTGGGTCGGTCGGTGGACAGCCGGTCGATCTCGGTCTCCTTGCGGACCTCGACCAGGTAGTCCTCCAGGGCGCCGCTCTGCTCGTCGGTCACCAGCGCGGTGGCCAGGGCCGCGTCGGCCGCGACCACCATGAACGTCGCGCCGAACAGGGTGTCGGGACGGGTGGTGTAGACCGTCAGCGGCTCGGCACGACCCTCGACGACGAAGTCGACGTGGGCGCCCTCGGAGCGACCGATCCAGTTGCGCTGCGCGTTGACGACCTTGGAGGGCCAGGTCGGCTGCAGGTCGTCCAGGCAGTCCAGCAGCTCCTGGGCGTACGCCGTCGTGCGGAAGTACCACTGGGTCAGCTCGCGCTTGGTGACCTCGGCCCCGCAGCGCTCGCACGCGCCGTCGACGACCTGCTCGTTGGCCAGCACGGTCTGGTCGTTGGGGCACCAGTTGACCGGACTGTTCTTGCGGTAGGCCAGGCCCCGCTCCCGCATCTTCAGGAACAGCCACTGGGTCCAGCGGTAGTAGGAGGGGTCCGAGGTGTTGAACCGGCGCGACCAGTCGAAGCTCACGGCGTACTTCTGGAAGGACTCCAGCTGCGTGGCGATGTTGCCGTAGGTGTAGTCGGCCGGGTGCGCGTCGTTGCGGATCGCGGCGTTCTCGGCGGGCAGGCCGAAGGAGTCCCAGCCCATGGGGTTGAGGACCTCGTAGCCCTTCTGCCACCAGTAGCGCGCGATCACGTCGTGCAGCGCGGTGACCTCCGCGTGACCCATGTGCAGGTCGCCGCTGGGGTAGGGGAACATCGTCAGCGCATAACGCTTCTCCCGCGTCGAGGAGTCGTCGGCTCGGAAGGGGTCGAGCTGCTCCCAGACCGGCTGCCACTTCTGCTCGGTAGCGGCCACGTCGTAGGTGGCGGGCTCGTCCCGCTCGGCCGTCTCTCGCTGGGTCATCGTCTTCTCTCTCGGCTCTGGGTCGGACCTCATCGGGGCACAAAAAAACCCCTCGAGCACGAGGGGCAGCCGCGGCGACGTGTGCGTGTCGACGCGGCTAGATAAGGAGAAGGGTCCTGCGCATGACCTCAGGGTAGCGGAACGTCAGGCCGGCGCGGGAGCCAGCATGAGCGGCATCAGGCCATGGACCTGCTCGACGATCGTGTCGAGCGCGGTCTCGTCACCCCCGAGATGACCGAGCAGCGCCTGCTGGAACAGCCCGTCCACGATGCCGTACGCCGCGGCGCGCGGCACCGCCGTCGGCCGCCCGGCCAGCTCGGAGTAGCGCTCGACCACACGCCAGACCATGTCCTCGAGGGTCGCGTCGATCATCGAGACCGCCTCGCGCAACGACTCCTCGAACATGCTCTGCGAGCGCAGGTCGTACCAGAGCCGGTGCATCGGGGCCTCGTCGCGCAGGGTCTCGACGAGCTTGGCCGAGAACGCTCCCAGCAGCCCCTCAGCGGTGGTCGACGTGGCGACGACCTCGTCGTAGCGGGTGACGCACGTGGCCTTGTAGTGGCGCACGCAGTAGACGATGAGCGCGAGCTTGTCCTGGAAGTAGTAGTGCACGACACCGTGGCTGAACTGGGAGTTGATGGCGATCTCGCGCAGCGTCGTGCGCGCGTAGCCACGCTCCCCCAGCGTGGTCAGCGCGGACTCGGCGAGCTGCGTGCGGCGCTCGTCGTGCTTGTCGGCCGGGCTGCGTCGGGCCCTGGTCGTGGTGGCCATCGAGTCCACCTCCTCCACTCCTGGGCGATCATGCCACGCGAGCACGCGCCTGCGGACCGGTACTTCGCCGCCGGTCGACGCACAGGGCCCTAGGGTCGGACCCATGACTGTGACTGACATGTTCCGACTGGACGGCAAGGTAGCCGTCGTGACCGGCGCCTCGAGCGGGCTCGGCGTCGCCTTCGCCCAGGGCCTGGCCGAGGCCGGCGCCGACCTGGCGCTGGGAGCGCGCCGCGTGGAGAAGATGGCCGACACCGCGGCCCTGGTCGAGGCCGCGGGGCGCCGTGCGCTCACGGTCGGCACCGACGTGGCCGACCCTGCCTCGTGCGCCCACCTGGTGGCGCTGGCGATGGAGGAGTTCGGCCGCGTCGACATCCTGGTCAACAACGCCGGCATCGGCACCGCCGTGCCCGCCACCCGGGAGACGCCCGAGCAGTTCCGCGGCGTCATCGACGTCAACCTCAACGGGTGCTACTGGATGGCCCAGGAGTGCGGGCGCGTGATGCAGCCGGGGTCCAGCATCATCAACATCTCCTCGGTCCTCGGGATCACGACCGCGGGCCTGCCCCAGGCGGCCTACGCCGCATCGAAGGCCGGGCTGATCGGCCTGACCCGCGACCTGGCCCAGCTGTGGACCGGCCGGAAGGGCATCCGGGTCAACGCGATCGCCCCGGGCTTCTTCACCTCGGAGATGACCGACAGCTACCCCGAGGGCTACCTGGAGTCCCAGGGCCCGCGGATCCCCGCCGGTCGCAAGGGGGACCCGGCCGAGCTCGCCGCCACCGTGGTCTTCCTCGCCTCCGACGCCGCCGGCTACATCACCGGCCAGACGCTGCCCGTCGACGGGGGCATGACGATCACCTGATCGGCTCCGGACGCGTCGAGACCCGGTGGGCAGGACGCCCACCGGGTCTCGTCACACGTCGGGCCCCTCAGCGGCGCTGGAAGGCCACGACCACCGACGGACGGGGGAAGTCGTCGGTGTGCGGCCAGGTGCTCGCCTGGTTCTCGAAGGTCGCGCCGTCGATCTCACCGGGGTGCTGGACGGCGAAGAACAGCGAGCGGTTCTTGTCGTAGATCAGCGGTCCGCACGCCTCGGCGCCGCGGGGCATCGTGACGAACTGGCGGACCTGACCGCGCAGCGGGCCCTCGGTGGGGACGCGGAAGATGCCGTCGTTGGAGCCGAGCACGTTGCCGTCGGTCGCGATCCAGAGCTGTCCCTCGGAGTCGAAGCTGACGTTGTCGGGGCAGCTGATCGGGCTGACCGTCGACTTGTCCACGCCGCCGAAGTAGGTCTCGGCCGCAGCGGGGTCGCCGCAGACGAGCAGCAGGTCCCAGGTGAAGCCGCTGGCCGCGTGGCCGCCGGTCGGCGTCATCTCCAGCACGTAGCCGTTGCGGTTGCCCGACGCCGACGTGAGTGGCGCACCGGGCGACGCCCGCACCATCGACGACGCGATCGGGTTGGCCTCGTCCACCGGCAGCTCGGGCTTGCCGCGGTTGGAGTTGTTGGTCAGCGCGGCATAGACCTTGCCGTTGACCAGGTTGGGCTCGACGTCCTCGGGACGGTCCATCTTCGTGGGGCCGACCTTGTCGGCGGCCAGACGCGTGAAGATCAGGACGTCGGCGACCGACATGCCCTCGACGTACGACGTGGTGTCGGTGCACAGCGGGATCCACTGGCCGGTGCCGTCGTAGACGCCGTCCTCGGAGCCGTCGCCGGAGAACTTCGCGACCGACAGCGTGCCCTTCGTGAGCAGCGTCAGGTTGTGGCGACGGGCCTTGGCCGTGCGGGCCGGGTCGAACTTCTCGGCCGAGACGAAGCGGTAGATGTAGTCACCGCGCTCGTCGTCGCCCATGTAGGCCACGGCCTTGCCGTTCTTGGCGATGACGATGTTGGCGCCCTCGTGCTTGAAGCGACCGAGCATCGTGTGCTTGCGCGGGGTGGAGGAGGGGTCGGTCGGGTCGACCTCGACGATCCAGCCGAAGCGGTGCGGCTCGTGCGGGTCCAGGGTGAGGTCGAAGCGGGGGTCGATCTCGTTCCAGCCCTTGCCGGACCCGGTGATGCCGTAGCGCGCGTACTGCGCGGTGTAGCGCGGGTCGAGCGCACCGGACTTGTCGAAGTAGGAGTTGAAGTTCTCCTCGCCCGACAGGGCCGTGCCCCACGGGGTCAGGCCGCCGGCGCAGTTGTTGAGCGTGCCGCGAGCACGACGACCCGAGGGGTCGTCCACGGTCTTGAGACGCTCGTCGCCGGCGGCGGGGCCGACGATCTTGAACTCGCTCTCGATGTGGAGACGACGGTTGAGCTTGGCCTTGCGCAGGTTGGACTCGGGGCGCCAGTCACCCGGGGCCGCGCCACGGCGCAGCTCGACGACCGAGATGCCGTAGTTGCTCATCGCGATCGCCTTGATCTCGGCCGGCGTGTAGGTGTCGGCGGGGAACATCAGGTTCTCGTCGGTGTACTCGTGGTTGACGACCATGACGGCCTCGTCGCGGCCGGTCGGCAGCACGCCGACGTAGTCGCAGTTGTAGCCGAACTGCTGGCGCGCCGCCTCGGGCGTCTGCTTCGTGACGTCGAAGGCAGGCGCGCCGGCGACGACACGGTCGCCCCAGCGCATCACGACCGAGGTCGTGAACCCCTCGGCCACGGTGACCGCGTCGCGCTTGTTGGGCTTGACGGCCTTGAACGTGGTCTTCGCGAGGTCGCCGGAGAGAGCGCGCGCGGCGGGCTCCACGGCTGCGGCGGCCAGGCCCCCGGAGGCTGCGCCCGAGCCGACGACCAGGGCACCGGTGCCGATCGCAGCACCCTTGAGGACCGAACGGCGCTG
This sequence comes from Nocardioides sp., assembly GCF_031397825.1. Lineage (GTDB taxonomy): Bacteria > Actinomycetota > Actinomycetes > Propionibacteriales > Nocardioidaceae > Nocardioides. Next base: position 17,148 of record NZ_JANNML010000037.1, on the reverse strand, counting down.
GACCGCCTTGGTGATCTCCTCCTGGATATGGCCGTTGCCGGAGCGGTTGGGCTCGGGGTGGTCGCAGGCGTTGCCGCAACGGAAGAAGCAGGTCATGAAGCTGCGCGAGCCGTGGCGAGTCGAGGGCGTTGCCGGCGTCACCGGGGTCAGCGGCAGCAGGGGGCGCGAGGGCGTCTGGGTCATGACCCAAGCCGACCAGCGCCCGGTGAACCGGGTGGACCAGACAGGTGACCAGGGGATGTCCTGCGGTGGTCAGGAGCGCGACACCTCGGTCGGCGTGCGTCCGGTCCAGCGACGGAACGCGCGGATGAAGCTGGCGGACTCGGCATAGCCCAGGCGGCGGGCGACCTCCGCCACGGGCATCGTGGCCCGACCGTCGAGCAGCGCCATCGCCAGCGACGACCGGACCTCGTCGAGCAGCGCCTGGTATCCCACTCCCTCCTCTCCCAGCCGCCGGCGCAGCGTGCGCTCCCCCATGGCCAGCGCAGCCGACACCTCCGCCATCGGCGCGCCCTCGGGCAGGCGTTGGGTGATCAGCACCCGCACGTCCTGCGCCAGCCCCCGGCGGACCCGACGCGCATCGACGACCTCGGCGCACATCCGCTCGGCGAGCGCGAGCCGCTCGGCGCTGCGCTGCGGCAGCGGACGCTCGAGCTGGTCCACCCCGAACGCGACGGCCGCCGACCCCGGCGCCCACGTCAGCCGCGCCCCCACGCCGCCCGGGACGAGCGACTCCAGGACGGTCACGATCGCGGTGGCGTCGCGCTCCACCAGCAGCCTGCGTACGTCGGAGGGCAGCGCGCCGCCGTCGACGCTGACGTGGACCTCGTCCCCGACGAGCGACGCGCACGGGATCGCGAACGCGAAGCTGAGGTCGATCAGCCGCAGCGCCACGGTGATGGCGTCCAGCACGGTGCGGCTGGACAGCATCGCGTAGCCGAACGCGCCGAACGTGGCGGCCCGGTAGCGCTGCCCCACCTCGACCCCGACCTCGCCGAGCAGCCGATGGAGGGTGCGCACGACGCGCAGCTCCTGGGCCGCCGTGACCTCGCCGCCGCTGCGCACCAGCGTCGCGAGCGACCCCGCGGTGAGACCCGTGCCGACCAGCGCACGGGCAGCGCCGACACCGCGCGCCCCGGCGTACTCCACGAGCAGGGCGGTGCCCGCCGCCGAGCGGGGGAAGCCCCAATCCTCGGCGGCCGGGGCCGGCAACCCGCGCACATCGGTCGTCATGTCCGGAATTATCAATCAGATCACCGCTCCCGCACCCCACGGACCCGGTGCGGCGCCTAGTTTCGGAGCCATGAGCACCCGTGTCGTCATCATCGGAGCCGGCTTCGGCGGCCTCGGTGCCGCCCACGCCCTCCTCCAGCAGGGCATCACGGACATCACCGTCCTCGAGCGCGCCGACAGCGTGGGCGGGGTGTGGCGCGACAACACCTACCCCGGCGCCGCCTGCGACGTGCCCTCGCCGCTCTACTCCTGGTCATGGGCGACCAACCCGGGCTGGGGACGGCGCTACTCCGAGCAGCCGGAGATCCTCGGCTACATCCAGGAGACCGCTGCCCGCGAGGGGCTCCTCGACCTGGTCCGCACCGGTGTCGAGGTCACGAGCGTGACCTACGACGAGCAGACCCTGACGTGGCACGTCGCCGCCGCGGACGGTCAGAGCTGGACCGCCGACCTGGTCGTCTCCGCCGTCGGCCAGCTCTCCAACCCGGTGATCCCCGACCTCCCGGGCGCCGAGACCTTCGCGGGCCCCACCTTCCACTCCGCGCAGTGGCGCCACGACGTCGACCTCACCGGCAAGCGCGTCGCGGTCGTCGGCACCGGCGCGAGCGCCATCCAGTTCGTCCCCGGCATCGTCGACCGCGTCCGTGAGATGACGGTCTTCCAGCGCTCGGCGCCCTACGTCGTCCCCAAGCCCGACCAGGCCTACCGTGCCCGCCACCACCGCGCGTTCGAGCGGTTCCCCGCACTGCTGGCCACGGAGCGGCGCACGTGGTTCCGGCTGACCGAGGTCTTCAACGGCGCGCTCTCCGGTGACTCGGTCGCGACCCGCCCGCTGATGGCCGCCCTCAAGCAGACATGGCGACTCGCGCTGCGCGCCCAGGTCCGCGACGCCGAGCTGCGCGCCAAGCTCGTGCCCGACTACGAGCTCGGCTGCAAGCGGCTGCTCTTCTCCAACCACTGGTATCCCGCGCTGGCCCGCGACCACGTCGAGGTCGTCACCGAGCGCGTCGCCTCCGTCGAGCCCACCGGCGTGCGCACCGCCGACGGCGTGCTCCACGAGGCCGACGTGCTGATCTGGGGCACCGGCTTCGCCGCCACCGACTTCCTCGCCCCCATGACCGTCACCGGCGTCGGCGGCGCGGACCTGCACGAGCACTGGGCCGACGGCGCCCGCGCCCACCTCGGGCTCGCGGTGCCGGACTTCCCCAACCTCTTCTGCGTCTACGGCCCCAACACCAACCTCGGCGGCAGCTCGATCATCAACATGCTCGAGGCGCAGGCCGCCTACATCGCCCAGGTCGCCCGCCGGATCGCCGACGGCGGCGCTCGCGCGGTCGTCGTACGACGGGAGGTGGCGGACGCCTACGACACCGAGATGCAGTCGCGGCTCACCACGAGCGTGTGGGCCGGCTGCTCGAGCTGGTACGTCGACGGGCCGCGCATCACCACCAACTGGCCCGGCCAGGTCGCGGAGTACCAGCAGCGCACCGCGAAGGTGGACTGGGACGAGCTCGAGGTCGTCTCGTGAGCACGCCCTATCCCCCGGAGCCGTGGGACCTCGCCGGCACCGGCCACCTGACCACCTGGACCGTGCCGGTCGCGTCGCTGCCGCCGCTGCCCTTCCGCGCGACCCCGGTGACCGTGCGCGGCCGGGCGATCGTGTCGACCGCGTTCGTGGCCTACTCCGAGGCCGGGCTGATGGCCTACGACGAGCTGCTCGCCGCCGTGGTCGTGCGTCACGGACGCCGGGTCGGCCTCTCCATCACCGACATCTGGGTCGACAGCGAGACCTCGATGCTCGGCGGCCGCGGGCTGTGGGGCATCCCCAAGGACCTGGCGACGTTCAGCGGGCTCGCTGCCGGCACCGACGCCGGGCCGGTCGCGAGCGCGTCGTTCACGCCCCGACGCTCTCCCGGCCTGCCGCTGCCCTTCCCGCTGCGGGGCAGCGTCGTGCAGACCCGGCGCGAGCGCACCGTCGCCAGCCCGATCCGCGCCTCGGGACGGCTCCGTCCCGCCACCGCCGACTGGGACCTGGCCCCCGCCGGCCCGCTCGCCTGGCTGCGCGCCGGTCGCCCGCTCACCAGCGTCGTCGCCGAGGACTTCCGGATGCGCTTCGGCCGCTGACCCGTCCTGTCGTCCCACGGGGTGACGACGTCACGCCACCACTTGCGCCTTGGCCCAGCGGTAGTCGGCCTTGCCGGACGGCGAGCGCTCCATCTCGCCGACGCGCACGATCGCCTTGGGCACCTTGTAACGGGCGACGTGGGTCGCAGCCTCGGCCAGGATCTCCTCGTCGGTGACGTCGACGTCGTCGGCGACCTGGACGACCGCGACGACCTCGCTGCCCCAGCGCTCGGAGGGACGCCCGACGACGACCACGTCGCGCACGGCCGGGTGCGCGGCGACCGCGCGCTCGACCTCCTCGACGAAGATCTTCTCCCCGCCGGAGTTGACGGTGACGCCGTCGCGGCCGAGCAGGTGCACCCGGCCGTCCTCGAGCAGGTTGGCGCGGTCACCGGGCACCGACCAGCGGATGCCCTCGATCACCGGGAAGGTCCGCGCGGTCTTGTCGGCGTCGCCGAGGTAGCCCAGGGGGATGCGGCCGCTGCGGGCCAGCCAGCCACCCTTCTCCCCCGGCTCCGAACGCCGCGTCAGGTCCGGGCTGACGACGGTCGTGTCGGGCTGCGGGTCGAAGACGGCGGTGTCGGCCTCGGCGCCCCTGGCGGAGTAGTGGTTCATCTGGATGCCGGTCTCCGAGGAGCCCACGGCGTCGAGCAGCATGATGTGCGGCAGCGCCTCGAGCAGCCGGGTGCGCACGGTCGGTGACATCGGCGCGCCGCCGTTGCTGACCGCAGCGACACCGGACATGTCGTAGTCACCCCGCTCGAGCTCCTCCACCAGCGGGCGCGCGACCGCGTCGCCGACCACCGGGATGCTCAGGCACTTCTCACGGATCGCGGTGGTGAGTGCGTCGACCGGGTCCATGCGGTGGACGTTGTCGGGGATCACGATCTTCCCGCCGGTGGTGATCATGTGGAAGGCCGACCACTGCGCCGCCCCGTGCATGAACGGCGGCAGCATCAGCAGCGTCACGCCGCCGTTCCCGTCGACCGCGGCCTTCGCGATCTCGTCGTAGGACGCGTAGGGCGTCGTCGTGCCGAAGGGCAGGCCGCCCATCGCGGAGATGAACACGTCGTCGTGGCGCCACACGACACCCTTGGGCATCCCCGTGGTGCCGCCGGTGTACATGATGAACAGGTCGTCACCGTCGGGCACCGGCATGCCCTGCTCGGGCACCGGCGTGGTCACGATCGACTCGTAGGCCACGGCGCCGGGCAGCAGCGCGTGGCCGCTCTCGTCCTCGACCTGGATCAGCACCTTCAGCCCCGGCAGGTGCTCACGCAGCGCGGCCACCTGGGGCGCGAACTCCGCGTGGTAGAGCAGCGCGTCGGTCGAGGCGTCGTCGAGGAGGTAGCGCAGCTCCTCCTCCACGTAGCGGTAGTTGATGTTGTACGGCGCCACGCGGGCGCGCCAGGCACCCACCAGCGCCTCGAGATACTCGTTGCCGTTGCGCTGGTAGATGCCGTGGTGGTGCTGGCCGGACTCGTGGCCGGCCAGCGCGGCGCGCTCGGTGTGGCAGCCGAGACCCTGGGAGACCAGGAAGTGGGCGAACCCGTCCATCCGCGCGTTGATCCCGGCGTAGGTGAACCGGCGGTCGCGCCAGACCAGCACCTCCTGGTCGGGGACGGCACGGGCGACGGTGTCGAAGACGGTCGAGAGGTTGAAGCCGGGCATGCGCACTCCTGGACGGGACGACCACAACTAGAACAAGTTCCAGAACTGTAGCGTCCGTCACACCCCGGGGGTATGCCCTCGCCGAACTTCCTGACCCCTGTCAGGAGGGCGGCATCACCCGGATCGTCGGGCTCACGTCGCCCCGGCAGCCGGGCTTGGCCCCGACCTTGGCGTAGTAGCGCCCCGGCGTGCCCGTGTTGCCCGTCGACCAGACGTACGTCGTCCCCTGCTTCTCGGTCGTGTCGTTGGCCCACAGGTGCGGCTCGCCGTTGATGAGCTTGAACAGCTTGACCGTCCGGTTGGCCGCGCACCTGCGCGGCTTGGCGCTCGAGACCGTCCCGGACAGGTCGGTCCCCTCTGCCTTGATCGTGACGGTGACCGTCGCGTTGGGCGCTGCCGCCTCGGCCGCCGTCACGACCGGGAGCGTCGCGGCCAGGGCCGCCGCTCCCGCGATGAGTGCTCGCATCTTCTTCCCTCTTCTCTCCAGGTCCCCACCTGCTCGCACGCTAGACCTCCACGGGGGTCCTGTCACCGGGCCGTTAGCCTCACGCCGTGGACCCGTCCCTCGCCTTCTTCGCCCCCGAGGGCGACACCCTCGTCCCGACACCCATGGCCCAGAGCATGTGGAGCAGCGACCAGATGCACGGCGTGGCCGTCAGTGGAGCCCTGGGCCGCGCGCTCGAGATGGCTGTCGCCGCCCTCGGGCGCGCCGACCTCCAGCCGACCCGCTACACCGTCGACCTCTTCAGGGCCGCGCGGATGAAGCCGTGCGAGATCACCACCGAGGTCGTGCGCGAGGGCTCGCGGATCTGCCTGGTCGACGCCACGATGACCCAGGCCGGCGAGCGCGTGGCCCGCGCGAGCGCGGTCTTCCTCAAGCCCACGGCCTCCACCGAGGGCGAGGTCTGGAGTCCCGACGAGCGGCCGAGCCCGCCGCCCCACGACGTCGCTCCCCCGACCGACGAGCCGCACGTGCCCTACTTCCACTCGCAGGTCGGCTGGACGCAGGACTTCCGCCAGCACCAGAACGGCTCGCGCAAGCAGTCGTGGAACTCCGCGATCCCCGTCGTCGCCGGCGAGGCGATCACGCCCTTCCAGGCTGCGGCCGCGATCGCGGACGGCGCCAGCCTGGTCACCCACTGGGGCAGCCACGGCGTGGAGCACATCAACACCGACATCACGCTGACCCTCGTGCGCGCGCCGGTCGGCGTCGAGATCGGCCTGACCGCCGTCGACCGCCTGGAGCAGGACGGCATCTCCGTCGGCACCGCGGCGATGTTCGACCGCTCGGGCCCGCTCGGCACCTGCGTCGTCACGGCACTGGCCAACGCGCGGCGGGTGGTCGACATGGGCGGCATCTCCTACGACGACGACGGGACCCGTCGTACGACGTCCTGAGCGACACGCAAGGAAATGCACCAGAGGCGGCCTCCCGTGGGAGACCGCCTCTCGATGGTGGAGGTGAGGGGACTCGAACCCCTGACCCTCTGCATGCCATGCAGATGCGCTACCAGCTGCGCCACACCCCCATCGGGGTGCTGCCCGGGCCGAGGCCCTGACAACTCGCGAAATATTAGCCAACGCCGATCCGGGACGCGAATCGGGGTCCCCCCAGGGCTGGCCCTAGGGCTGAGCCACCCGGTTGTAGGCACCCAGCCGGAAGCCGCCTGTCGCGGGTGACTCGGTCAGCACGGCCCACCCGCAGTTCTCCAGCGCCCCCAGCGTCTGCAGCTCGTCGACGTCCCAGGACAGCAGCGAGGCGATGACGACGCGCAGGGCTGCGCCGTGGGACACCGCCACGGACAGCCCACCCGCGGGGGTCGCGTCGAGGAGGTCGAGCAGCGCGGCGCGCATCCGTTTCTCGACCGCGATCGTGCCCTCCCCGTCGGGCACCACGTCGAAGTCGCCGGACCGGAAGGCGGCGAACTCCTCCGGATGGCGGGCGGCGTAGTCGTCGTGGGTCCACCCCTCGCGCGAGCCCAAGGCGTACTCCCGCAGCCGCGCATCGGCGACCGGCTCCAGCCCGCAGGCCCGCCCGACGTACGACGCCGTGGTGGCCGCGCGGGTCAGGTCGGAGCTCCACAGGTGCACCGGTCGCAGCGCGGCGACGTGCTGCGCGACGGCCTGTGCCTGGGCGTGGCCGGCCTCGTCGAGCTCGGCGTCGGCGTGGCCCTGGATGCGTCGCGCGTGGTTCCACGCGGTCCGGCCGTGGCGCAGCAGGACCAGCGTGCGAGCCTCAGGCACCCTGCGGCGGGCCCGTGACGTCGGCGGGCAGCTTGATCGTGGGGCAGTCGCGCCACAGCCGCTCGAGGGCGTAGAACTGACGCTCCTCCTCGTGCTGCACGTGCACGACGATCTCGCCGTAGTCGATGAGCACCCAACGACCGTCGCGCTCGCCCTCGCGGCGGACCGGCTTGGAGCCGATGGCGCGCAGCGAGTCCTCGACCGCGTCGACGATCGCCTTGACCTGGCGGTCGTTGGACGCCGAGGCGAGGACGAAGGCATCGGTGATCGCGAGCTGCTCGCTCACGTCGAAGGCGACGATCTGGGTGGCGAGCTTGTCGGACGCGGCGCGGGCGGCGGCGACGACGAGCTCGACGGCATGGTCGGTGGCAGTCATGAGGCTTCTCTGGTCGGGGACGGGGTGGGAGTCGGGTCGGGCTCGGCGGCGGGGTAGAGCCGGTGCTTCTGGATGTACTGGACCACACCGTCGGGCACGAGGTACCAGACGGGCTGGCCACGTCGCTGGCGCTCACGGCAGTCGGTCGAGGAGATCGCCAGCGCCGGGATCTCCACGATCGTGACCCGCGAGGACGGCAGGGCCGCGATGGTCTCGGGGTCCATGTCGTAGCCGGGACGCGTGCAGCCGACGAACTGGGCGAGGTCGAAGAGGCCGTCGGCGTCGTGCCAGCTGAAGATGTCGGTCAGCGCGTCGGCGCCGGTGATGAAGTAGAGGTCGGCGTCGGGCATCGCGGCGCTGAGGTCGCGCAACGTGTCGACGGTGTAGGTCGGCCCCTCGCGGTCGATGTCGACGCGCGACACGGTGAACCGCGGGTTGGCCGCGGTCGCGATCACTGTCATCAGGTAACGGTGCTCGGGAGGCGAGACGTCGCGCTCGGACTTCTGCCAGGGCCGACCCGTCGGGGCGAAGACGACCTCGTCGAGGTCGAACCACGCCTGCACCTCGGAGGCCGCGACGAGGTGCCCGTGGTGGATGGGGTCGAACGTGCCACCCATGACGCCGACACGGCGGCGAACGGGGGTGGCGTCAGTCATGCGTCGACACTCAGCTGTGCTCGCGTCCTCCGCCGAAGGCGACCAGGGCGAAGAGCATCCCGAGGAGGATGCCGATGGCGATGAGCCCGACCCACCAGGGGTTGATGACCTGCTCGTGGTGCTCCGCGGCGGCCCGGCTCAGGGACAGCGTGATCTGGCTCAGCGACATGCCGCAGATCCTACCGGCCCCCTCCCCTCAACCGAGAAGTGACTCGACCCCGGCGAGCACCAGCCAGAACCGCAGGGTGCGCCCGACGAAGATCGTGGGCAGGAAGACCCACATCCGCATCTTCAGCGCACCGGCGACCGCGGCCATCACGAGCAGCGGCGGGATACCTCCGAAGGAGGAGATCAGCATGATCGCCCCGGCGAAGAAGGGACGCCCCTCCATGCGAGCCTGCCAGCGGGCATAGCTGGCCTTCACCTTGTCACCGGTGAGCTTCTTCTGCACCCAGTCGGTCTCGATGCTGCGTCGCGTCGCCTCGTACCAGACGATCTTGCCGATGGTCTGGCCTGCGCCGGCGATGGCAGCCAGGGTGAACGCGTGGCCCCCGACGGTCGCCGCCATGCCGCCGAGGATGACCTCCATGTTGATCAGCGGGAACAACGCCGAGGCAATGCTGACGCCGAAGGTCCAGAAGGCCAGGCTGAGGCTCATGTCGCGCTGGTGCTCCCAGCGCGCTCGGGCACCGGCAGCCCGAGCTGGAAGAGCCACCGCAGCGAGACGCACTTGAGCACGACCAGCGCCAGCGCGATCACGAGCCCGACCTGCCACCAGCCGGTGACCAGCAGCAGCACCGCGAAGAGCGCCGAGTTGAGCGCCTTGGCCGGCTTGGACCAGTTCCACCGGTAGAGGCGGGCGTCCACGACGTAGAAGTAGTTGGGGCTGCGGATCGGCCAGGCCAGGAAGGCCAGCGACAGGAACATGTCGATGACCATGAAGTTGAAGAGGTAGACCGAGACCGGCAGCACCATCTCGGGCTGGAGCCACGCCAGCCCGATGTAGAACCCGGCGCAGTTGATGCGGTCGCACATGATGTCGAGCGTGCCGCCGATGCGGGTCTCGCAGTCGAAGAGCCGGGCGTAGCCTCCGTCCGCCATGTCACCGACCCAGTAGACGACCAGGCCGACGACCAGCAGCGTGAGGTCCTCGTCGACCGCGGCGTAGAGGCACAGGGCCAACGACACGACCGTGCGGACGAAGGTGATCACCGTCGCACCGGTGAACAGCCTCTCGGCCGACGGATCGGCGTAGACGGACGCGTCGCTCACGGGCATGGGCGGAACGCTATCGCGGCGGGGGCCCGGGTCAGCGAACGTGGCCGTCGCCGGTCACGACGTACTTCGTCGACGTCATCTCCGGCAGCCCCATCGGGCCGCGCGCGTGCAGCTTCTGGGTGCTGATCCCGATCTCCGCCCCGAAGCCGAACTCGCCGCCGTCGGTGAAGCGCGTCGAGGCGTTGACGAGCACGGCGGCCGAGTCCACGCTCGCCACGAAGCGGCGGGCCGCCGACTGGTCCTCGGTCACGATCGCGTCGCTGTGCCGGCTCGAGAAGCGCCGGATGTGCGCCAGCGCAGCGTCGAGGTCCGCCACGACGGCGGCGCTGATGTCGAGCGAGAGGTACTCGGTCGCGTGGTCCTCGTCGGTGGCAGCCAGCACCCCCTCGTGGGCCTGGAAGGCGGGGTCTCCATGGATGGTCACGTCGGCGTCCTGCAACGCTGCGACGACCCGCGGCAGGAAGACGTCGGCGACCTCGGCGTGCACCAGCAGCGACTCGGCGGCGTTGCAGACGCTGGTGCGGTGGGTCTTGGCGTTGAGCACGATCGCGAGTGCCTTGTCGAGGTCGGCGGCACGGTCGACGTAGACGTGGCAGTTGCCGACCCCGGTCTCGATCACGGGGACGGTCGACTCCTCGACCACCGAGCGGATCAGCCCGGCGCCACCGCGCGGGATCAGCACGTCGACGAGGCCCCGGGCCCGCATCAGGGCCTTGACGCTGTCGTGGGAGTCACCCGGCACGAGCTGGACGACGTCGGCGTCGAGGCCGACGGCAACCGCGGCGTCGCGCAGCACCGCCACGATCGCGGCGTTGCTGGACCGGGCGCTCGAGCTGCCGCGCAGGAGCACCGCGTTGCCCGACTTGAGGCAGATGCCCGCGGCGTCGGCGGTGACGTTGGGGCGCGCCTCGTAGATCATCCCGACGACGCCGAAGGGCACCCGCACCTGGCGCAGCTCGAGCCCGTTGGCCAGCGTGCTCCCCCGCACCACCTCGCCCACGGGGTCGGGCAGTCCGGCGACGTCACGCAGCCCCTGGGCCATGACCACGAGGCGGTCGTCGGTCAGGCGCAGCCGGTCGACGATGTTGGCGGGGGTGCCGCCGGCCTCGGCACGCGTCACGTCCTCCGCGTTGGCCGCGAGGACTTCGTCGCTGCGCTCGAGCAGTGACCCGGCCATCGCGAGCAGTGCGCGGTCCTTCTCGGCCCGGGTGGCCAGCGCCAGCGCGTGGCTGGCCTCGCGTGCGCGGCGGGCCACGGCGAGGACCTGCTGCTCGATGTCGTCTCCACGGTGCGCCTGCGTCATGGTCCGAGCCTAGGAGAGCCGAGGACCCGCTCCGCGGGTGTCTCGCGCTCCTGGGCAACCAAACCCACCTAGGTTGCGTCGTAGTCCTCGGACACCATTCCTCAGGAGGAACCCCATGCCTCGCACCTCACCCCGCTCCTCGGCCCGCAGCACCGCCCGACGGGCCGCCGGTCTGGCCGCGCTCGCGCTCCTCCTCCCGGCGCTCCCCGCCCTCTCCGCGGGCGCCGACGCCGCCCCTGCCGCGCAGCGCGCGGAGGGTGACGCCCCGGTGACCCTCTGGTCGCCGGACCGGGTCGAGGCCTACTCCTACGGCGGGCGCGTCTACACCGACCTCGGCCTGCGCCTGGTCGCCCAGGACCAGCCGTTCGAGCTGTGGTCGACCCGCACCGGCTACGACCAGCCGATCCGCACCGTGTGGCGCTCGGCCACCGGCGACGTGGCCCTGCCGGCCGGGTCCATGTCCACCTTCAGCGGCCTGCGCCACTTCCTCAAGCTGAGCTTCGACCCGGTCAAGGCCGGGCCGACCACGACGATGGTCCAGGGTGGTTGCCTCTCGGGCTACGCCGAGCGGGTCAGCCCCGACGCGCCGGCCACGTCGGACTACCCCCGCTCCTGCTACTACAACCCCTACGCGATCGGCTCGGTGCAGGGCGTGCAGGCCGGCTGGGCGACCCCGGTCTTCACCACCTACAGGCCGCTGCGGCTGGAGCCCGGCCGCTACCGGGTCACCGCCGCTGTCGGCGCCCCCTACGCGAAGGCCTTCGGGCTGTCGGCGGCCGAGTCGACGCGCACCTTCACCCTGGTGGTGACGAAGGAGGACTACAGCGGCGAGGGCCGTCGTACGACGGAGCGCGGCGTCGCGACGCCCGCCCGGCAGGAGCCCACCAAGGCCGCCGACGGCGAGGTCGCCGGGCCTCGTCCCGACCTGCGCTCGTTGCCGGCCTGGGGCATCCAGGTGGCACCCAACGGGTCGTTCCTGCAGTTCTCGGCGACCGTGTGGAACGGCGGCGACAGCCCCCTGGTCGTCGACGGCTTCCGCAAGGAGGGCGAGGACGAGATGGAGGGCTACCAGTACTTCTTCGACGCCGAGGGCACCCAGACCGGCTACCGGAAGGTGGGCCACTTCCACTGGGACGAGAAGCCGACCCACCAGCACTGGCACTTCAAGGACTTCGCCAGCTACACGCTGCTCAAGGCCGACAAGACCGCGATCGTGACGTCACGCAAGGAGGCCTTCTGCCTGGCCAACACCGACGCCGTCGACACCACCGTCCCGTCCGCGGTGTGGAACCCGGAGAACACCGACCTGTCCACGGCGTGCGGCGACTACGGCTCGCTGTCGATCCGCGAGGTGCTCGCGTCCGGGTGGGGCGACACCTACGCGCAGTTCCGCGCCGGCCAGTCCTTCAACCTCGAGGGGCTGCCCAACGGCACCTACTACATCGAGGTGAGGGCCAACCCCCGCGGCGCGCTCGTGGAGGCCTCGACGGACAACAACGTCGCTCTGCGCAGGATCGTCATCGGCGGCACGCCGGGCGCCCGCACGGTGAAGGTCCCGCGAGTGGGCCTGGTCGTCGAGCCGGGCAACCGCGGCCGCGGCGGCTTCTGACCCCGCCCGCCGACGGCACAGCGCCCCGCCACCTCACGGTGACGGGGCGCTGGTGCTGCTACTGCCGGGCGGCTCAGCCCTTGCGCTGGTTGATCGCCTCGGTGGCGGCAGGCAGGACCGCGTGCAGGTCGCCCACGACGCCGAAGTCGACGAGCTCGAAGATCGGGGCCTCGTCGTCCTTGTTGACGGCGATGATCGTCTTCGAGGTCTGCATGCCGGCGCGGTGCTGGATGGCGCCGGAGATGCCGTTGGCGACGTAGAGCTGCGGCGAGACCGTCTTGCCGGTCTGGCCCACCTGGAAGGTGTGGGGCATCCAGCCGGAGTCGACCGCGGCACGCGAGGCACCGACCGCCGCGCCCAGGGCGTCGGCGAGACCCTCGATGGGCTCGAAGTTGCCACCGGTGCCACGACCACCGGAGACCACGATCGCGGCCTCGGTGAGCTCGGGACGGCCCGTCGCCTTGCGCGGCTGCGAGGCCACGATCTGGGCGGTCTTGGCGGCGTCGGAGATCGTCGCTGCGAACTCCTCGACCGTGCCGGAGCCGGCCTCCTCCTCGGGGGCGGCGGCGTTGGGCTTGACCGTGATGATCGGCGTGCCCTGCGTGACCTTCGCCTGCACGGTGTAGTTGCCGGCGAAGACCGACTGCGTCGTGACGACGGTGTCGCCGTCGGCCTGCACGTCGACCGCGTCGGTGATGATGCCGGAGCCGAGCTTGATCGCGAGGCGACCCGCGATCTCCTTGCCCTCGGCGGAGGACGTGATCAGGATCGCGGCGGGCGACGCCTTCTCCGCGAGCTGCTGGAGCACCTCGGCCTTGGGGGCCACGAGGTAGCCCCTGATCTCGGTGTCGTCGACGGTGTAGACCTTCGCGGCACCGAACTTGGTGACCGCCTCGGTCGCGCCGGCGGCCTGGTCGGCCGAGCCGATGAAGACCGCGGAGGGCTCGCCGAGCCGCTTGGCGATCGCGAGCAGCTCGTAGGTGGGCTTGCGGACCGCGCCGTCGACGTGGTCGATGAGAACCAGAACTTCAGACATCAGCAGACGCTCCTCAGATGAACTTCTTGGACGCGAGGAAGTCGGTGAGCGCGCCAGCGCCCGAGCCGTCCTCGTCCTTGACGATCTCGCCGGCCGTGCGCGGCGGGCGGGCGGTCGTGTCGACGACCTCGGACCAGGCGACCGAGAGGCCGACCTCGCCGGCGTCGACACCGATGTCGCTCAGCGACCAGGTCGCGAGCGGCTTCTTCTTCGCGGCCATGATGCCCTTGAAGGAGGGGTAGCGGGCCTCACCCGTCTGGTCGGTCACCGAGAGGACCAGCGGCATGGTGCCGCCGATGACCTCGGTGGCCGTGTCGCCGTCACGCTTGATGCGGACCTGGTCGCCCTGGGTCTCGATGACCGAGGCGAACGTGATCTGCGGGAGGTTGAGACGCTCGGCGAGCATGGCCGGGACGACGCTGCCGGAGGCGTCGGTGGACGCCATGCCGCACATGACGAGGTCGGCCTGACCCTTGTCGGCCACGATCTTCTCGACGGCCTTGGCCAGCACCAGCGAGGTCGCGGCGTAGTCGGAGCCGGCGATGGCCTCGTCGGAGACGTGGATGCCCTCGTCGGCGCCCATCTGCAGAGCCTTGCGGACCGCGTCGAGGGCCTTCTCGGGACCCACGCAGAGCGCGGTGACGGTGACGTCGGCAGGGTTCTCCGACTTCTCCTTGATCTGGAGCGCCTGCTCGACGGCGTACTCGTCGAGCTCGGAGAGGAGACCGTCGACGCCGACGCGGTCTACGGTGTTGTCCGACTCGAAGCGCCGGTCGGCGGTCGCGTCGGGCACGTGCTTCACACAGACGACAATGTTCATGGTGGTGTGGCCTGGACGGCCCCTCCTGAGTGCTCGTGAAGGTCACGGACGTGACCTGAGAACTGATGGTTCTGGCAGGTTACCGCCGAGTCAGGAGCCGCGGAACACAAGTCCGCGGTGGACTAACTCACACGGTGCGGTGGGTCACCACCAGTGTGCCCCGCCCCTGGTCAGGGGCGGATCACGCGCTCCAGCAGCCGCCCGACGACGAGGTAGGCGACGGCGCCGAGACCGTAGTTGAACAGCGCCGTGGTGGTCTCGCCGTTCTCCCCGCCGAACTTCTTGATCGGGTTCTCGAGGCTGAAGATGCCCAGGTCGACACCGTCGGCGAGGTCGAGGACGAACTCCACGAAGGGATTGGTCGGCTCGGCGTCGAGCGCGATGAGGAGCGCTGCGACGGCCAGCGCCGAGGCACAGACCACGAAGAGCGCCCACACCACCCGCGCAACGATCACGCGCACCCGCGCGCTCGACCTGCGATCAGCCACCTGCGTCACCGTCCCTCGAACTGAGCCTTGCCCGGACCGTTCTCGACGAAGGATTGCATACCGTTGGTCTGGTCCTCGGTCGCGAAGAGCGCGGCGAACTGGAGTCGCTCGATCTCGAGCCCCGTGGCGAGGTCGACCTCGAGCCCGCGGTCGATGCTCTCCTTGGCGGCCCGCACGGCCAGCGACGCAGCGCCCGTGAACTGACGCGCCCACGCCACGGCCTCGTCGTAGACCGACTCCGCCGGCACCAGCCGGTCGACCAGCCCGATCGCCAACGCCTCGTCGGCCTTCACGAAGCGGCCGGTGAAGATGATGTCCTTCGCCTTGCTCGGCCCGACCAGACGGCTCAGCCGCTGGGTGCCACCGGCGCCGGGGATGATCCCGAGCAGCACCTCCGGCTGGCCGAGCGTCACGTCGTCGGCGGCGATCCGGATGTCGGCGGCCAGCGCCAGCTCACAACCACCGCCGAGGGCATAGCCGGTGATCGCAGCGACGACCGGCTTGGGGATCGCCGCGACGGCGCTGACGGCCGACTGCACCGAGCCCGACACGGTGACCATGTCGGCATAGCTCAGCGCCGCCATCTCCTTGACGTCGTTGCCGGCGGCGAACACCCGCTCGCCGCCGTAGACGACCACGGCCTTGACGTCGTCGCGCTCGCTGGCCTCGGCGGCCGCTGCACGGAGCTCGGCCTGCACCTGGACGCTGATCGCGTTCATCTTCGGGCGGTCGAGACGGATCGTGCCCACGCCGTCGCTCACCTCGAGGGTCACGAACTCTGCCATCTGGGTCTCCTTGGTCGGGTGGTGCCGGTTCAGGCCCACGAGCCTGCCACCACGGACGGAACACCGGACACCCGGCACACCGGATGGGCAACAATGCGTCCGTGACTCCTGGCCTCTGGCGCAACCTCGGCGATCGGGCGGCGGTCTGGCCGGGCAAGAACTACCCGCTCGGCGCGACCTGGTCCCCCGAGGCCACCAACTTCGCGGTGCACGCCCCCCGCGCCCGCGTCGCGTGGGTGTGCCTCTTCGACGAGGAGGACGGCGAGAGCCGCCACCGGCTCACCGAGCAGTCCCTGGGCATCTGGCACGGCGCCCTGCCGGGGGTGGCACCGGGCACGCGCTACGGATTCCGTTTCGAGGGACCGTGGGACCCCGACGCCGGGCTGCGCTTCAACCACGACAAGCTGCTGCTCGACCCCTTCGCCCGGGCCGTGAGCGGTGAGGTGACCCTCGACCCCGCCATCTACGGCCACGTCGTCGACGAGCAGGGGGTGGAGTCCCCCGAGCCCACCGACTCCGCGCCGTTCGTGCCCCGCAGCGTCGTCGTCGCTGACGACTTCGACTGGGGCGACGACACCGCTCCCCGACACCGCTGGCGCGACTCGGTCATCTACGAGGCCCACGTCAAGGGCATGACCGCCCTCCACGACCGGGTGCCCGAGCACCTGCGCGGGACCTACGCCGGGCTGGCGACACCGGCGGTCGTCGACTACCTCCGCGACCTCGGCGTGACGGCGATCGAGCTGCTCCCCGTGCACCAGTTCGTCTCCGAGCCGGCCCTCGTCGAGCGCGGTCTGACCAACTACTGGGGCTACAACTCCATCGGCTACTTCGCCCCGCACAACGCCTACTCCTCCTCCGGTGACCGCGGTCAGCAGGTCACGGAGTTCAAGGCGATGGTCAAGGCCTTCCACGAGGCGGGGCTCGAGGTCATCCTCGACGTGGTCTACAACCACACCGCCGAGGCCGGCTCCGACGGGCCCACGCTCTCGTTCCGCGGTCTCGACGACAGCATCTACACCCGGGTCCACCCACCGGCGCCCGGCGCTCCGGTCGTCGACACCTACTGGGACGTGACCGGCTGCGGCAACACCGTCGACGCCGCCAACCCCTTCGCGCTGCGGCTGATCCTCGACTCCCTGCGTCACTGGGTGACCGAGATGCACGTCGACGGCTTCCGCTTCGACCTGCTGTCCGCGCTCACCCGCACGGGCAAGCAGGTCGACATGGCCTCCCACCTCCTCGTCGCGATCGGCCAGGACCCGGTGCTGCGGCACGTGAAGCTGATCGCCGAGCCGTGGGACGCCTCGATGGACGGCTATCGCGTGGGTGAGTTCCCGCCGCCGTGGGTGGAGTGGAACGACCAGTACCGCGACACGATGCGCGGCTTCTGGCGCGGCGACGGCACCGGCGTGCGCGACGTGGCGTCCCGGCTCGCCGGCTCCTCCGACCTCTACGCCGACGACGGCCGGTCGCCGTACGCCTCGGTGAACTTCGTGACCTGCCACGACGGCTTCACCCTGCG
>NZ_JANNML010000176.1:0-8019 GCF_031397825.1 Nocardioides sp. | reverse complement strand
CGAAGGACCGGCCCGCGTGTTCCCCACCCGGACCCCGATTCCTTCACCCACCACTGAACTCAAGGAGACACCACAACCGTGGCCGTCAAGATCCGTTTGAAGCGCCTGGGCAAGGTCCGGGTGCCGCAGTACCGCATCGTCGTCGTCGACTCGCGCAAGAAGCGCGACGGCAAGGTCATCGAGGAGATCGGCAAGTACCACCCCAAGGAGGACCCGAGCTACATCAGCGTCGTGTCCGACCGGGCGGTCTACTGGCTCGGTGTCGGCGCGCAGCCGACCGAGGCGGTCGCCAAGATCCTCAAGATCACCGGCGACTGGCAGAAGCACAAGGGCATCGACGGCACCGAGGGCACCCTCAAGGTCGCCGAGCCCAAGCGCGACAAGCAGGAGATCTTCAACGAGGCTCTCAAGGAAGCGGCGAGCGAGCCCAAGGGCGACGCCGTGACCAAGAAGACCGAGAAGAAGAAGGCCGCCAAGGCTGAGGAGCCCGAGGCTGCTGCCGAGGCCCCCGCTGCTGAGGCTCCCGCCGAGGAGGCCCCCGCGGCCCCGGCCGACGAGACCCCGGAGGTGGCGGCTGAGGCCGAGGCCACCGAGGGCGACGAGTCGAAGGCCTGAGCCCGATGCTCGCCGATGCTCTCGAGCACCTCGTCCGTGGTGTCGTCGACAACCCCGATGACGTCGTCGTTCGAGACAAGCAGCTGCGCCGTGGCTCGATCCTCGAGGTCCGGGTCCACCCCGACGACCTCGGCAAGGTGATCGGTCGCGGCGGCCGCACGGCGTCCGCGTTCCGCACCGTGATCGGTGCGCTCGCGGGCAAGAACGACGCCCGCATCGACTTCGTCGACGTGGACCGCCGCCGCTGACGGCGAGGCGCACAGCACCACGCTCCACGGACCGGGCGTCCTCCTGCGGGAGGGCGCCCGGTCCGCTTTTCCGCCCCACGGTGCGCTGGCCCTACCCTGAGGCCGTGCAGCAGATCGAGCTCGTGGTCGGACGGATCGGCAAGCCCCACGGCATCCGCGGCGAGGTCACCCTCGACCTGCGCAGCGACGAGCCGGACCGGCGCTTCGCCCCGGGCGCCGTCCTCGACGTGCAGCCCCCGAAGGGCTCGGCCTTCTCGCACCGCACCCTGACCGTCACCCGGGCCCGATGGCACCAGCAGACACTGCTGGTGACCTTCGAGGAGCTCGCCGACCGCACGGCCGCCGAGACCGCCCGCGGCGTTCTGCTGCGCGCCAACGTCGACGCCGACGAGACGCCCGAGGATCCCGACGAGTACTACGACCACCAGCTGATCGGTCTCACCGCGTTCGACCTCGAGGGGCGCGAGCTCGGGACGGTCAACGCCGTCGCCCACGGTGGCGCCCAGGACCTGCTGACCGTGCGCACCCCCGACGGTCGTGACGGGCTGGTGCCCTTCGTGAAGGCCCTGGTGCCCGAGGTCGATGTCGCCGGCGGCCGCATCGTGGTCGCCGACCGGCCGGGACTGGTGACCCCCCTCGAGGACGACGAGTCGTGAGGCTCGACTACCTCACGATCTTCCCCGACTACTTCGATCCGCTGACGCTCTCGCTGCCCGGCAAGGCCCGTGACCGGGGCCTGATCGACGTGCACGTCCACGACCTGCGCTCCTGGACCACCGACCGCCACCACACCGTCGACGACACGCCCTATGGCGGCGGCGCCGGCATGGTGATGAAGCCGGAGCCCTGGGGAGCAGCCTTCGACGAGCTCGACCTCGACGGTGCCACGATCGTGTTCACCACGCCGTCGGGCGAGCCCTTCAGCCAGGCGCTGGCCCGCGACCTCGCGACCCGCGAGCGGCTGGTCTTCGCGTGCGGTCGCTACGAGGGCATCGACCAGCGGGTGCTCGATCACGCGTCGGGCCGGGCCGAGGTGCGTGAGGTCTCCATCGGCGACTACGTCCTCAACGGGGGAGAGGTCGCCGCGCTGGCGATCACCGAGGCCGTCGTCCGCCTGCTGCCCGGCTTCATGGGCAACGCCGAGTCCCTCGTCGAGGAGTCGCACGAGGACGGCCTGCTGGAGTACCCCGTCTACACCAAGCCCGCTTCCTGGCGCGGCCTGGACGTGCCCGACGTGCTCCTCTCGGGTGACCACGCGCGCATCGCCCGCTGGCGCCACGACCAGGCCGAGCGTCGTACGACGCAGCGCCGGCCGGACCTGCTCCGACCCGACGCGGTGGCCGGCGCTGGCGGCTGGGAGGTCGTGCCCGCGACGCGGGGCGACGCGGGGGAGCTGCTCACCCTGCAGCGTGCCTGCTGGCTCCAGGAGGCGATCGCCAACGAGAGCGTCGCCGGGATCCCGGCCCTGCACGAGTCCCTCGACGACGTGGTGGCGGGACTCGTGGACTGGACCACCGTCGTCGTGCGCTCCCACGGTCGGCTGGTGGGCGCTGCGCGTGGTCGGCTCGACGGGGCCGTGTGGGACATCGGCCGGATCATGGTCGCCCCCGACCTCCAGGGCCGCGGGCTCGGACGCCTGCTGCTGGAGCACGTCCAGGCGATCGCGCCGGCCGCTGCGACGTCGTACGCGCTGTTCACGGGGGAGCGCAGCCTCGACAACCTGCGGATGTACAAGAAGGCGGGTTTCCGGCTGCGTCCCGACCTGCCGTCGCCGCCCCTCGCCGTGGTGCTGACCAAGCCGAGACGCTGATTTCGGTCGGGACCCGGCGGTGTGGCAAACTCGACCCCCGGTCCAGTCGGCCGAAGGTCCGCTCCGAAGCCCACGCGGAGGGTCTGCGTCAGGTTCCTGCCACAGGGGGAGCCTTGCGCCGCCGGCCACACGTCTGGCCACACCGCTGAACCCATCCGATACCGCGTCTGACCTGTGGCACTCGCGAGGAGAAATCATGACCAACCTCATTGCCGAGCTCGGCAACGCCGCCAAGCGCGACGACGTCCCGGCCTTCCGCGCCGGTGACACCATCAAGGTCCACGTGAAGGTCGTCGAGGGCAACCGTGCCCGCGTCCAGATCTTCCAGGGTGTCGTCATCCGCATCCACGGCGCCGGCATCGGCCGCACCTTCACCGTCCGCAAGGTCTCCTTCGGCGTCGGTGTCGAGCGCACCTTCCCGCTGCACTCCCCGATCTTCGAGATGGTCGAGGTCGTCACCCGCGGTGACGTGCGTCGCGCCAAGCTCTACTACCTGCGCAACCTGCGCGGCTAGGCTGCCAAGATCAAGGAGCGTCGCGAGTTCTGAGCCCCCGGCTCTTCTCGAACGACGCTTGCCTAGACTCTGCGCGTGACCTCCGACTCCCGCGGCAACGAGCCCGTCGACCCCTCTCCGGAGGGTGACTCCGACCTGGCCGCCGCTGACGAGTCAGGGGTCGCGCGCACTGTCGTCTCCGACCCCACCGGCGGGTCCGGCTTGGACGAGGCCGATGTCGCCGGCGACACGGTGGCGAAGCGGAAGCGCAAGAACCTGCCGATCTGGCAGGAGACGATCCTGCTGCTCGGCGTCGCCCTGGTGCTCGCGATCGTCATCAAGGCGCTGTTCGTCCAGGCGTTCTACATCCCGTCGGAGTCGATGGAGCCGGGCCTGGTCAAGAACGACCGGATCCTGGTCCAGAAGCCGTCCTACTGGTTCGGCGGCTCGCCCTCGCGCGGAGACGTCGTCGTGTTCGAGGACCCGGGCGGCTGGCTCGGCGCCGCCGAGGACTCCGGCCCCACCAACGCCTTCACCAGCGCGCTGGCCAAGATCGGGCTCTACCCGACCGGCGGCCACCTGGTGAAGCGCGTCATCGGGGTCGAGGGCGACGTCATCGAGTGCTGCGACGCGGAGGGGCGGCTGCTGGTCAACGGCGAGCCGCTCGAGGAGGACGACTACGTCCCCGCCGAGGTCGGCATCAAGTGCAAGGGCCCGATGACGGGCAACTGCGACTGGTCCGCCGGCCCCGTGCCCGAGGGTCACATCTTCGTGATGGGCGACAACCGCGCCCATTCGGCCGACTCGACCGTGCACCTGTGCACCGAGGCCGAGACCGACTGCAGCGACAGCCCCTACGTCTCGACCGATCTCGTGGTCGGCAAGGTCTTCGTGCTGGTCTGGCCGCGCGACCGCTTCGACTGGCTCGACCGGCCCGAGACGTTCGCGGACGTGCCCGAGCCCGCCGCAGCCCCCGCCGCAGACTGAGCGCTCGTGAGTGACCTGCCCCGAGGTCTCACCGTGCGTCGCGACGCCGGCCTCTACGGCTACGAGCGCGCGCTGCGCCGCCACGGCATCGAGCCGATCGCGGGGGTCGATGAGGCCGGGCGAGGTGCCTGTGCGGGCCCGCTGGTGGCGGGAGCGGCGATCCTGCCGCCCGGTCGCGCCGGGATCGTCCCAGGACTGGCCGACTCCAAGCTGCTCACCGAGAAGGCGCGTGAGCGCTGCTACGAGCAGATCGTCCGGCGCGCCTCCTCGTGGGCGGTGGTCGTCGTGGAGCACGACGAGTGTGACCGGCTCGGGATGCACGTGGCCAACATCGAGGCCCTGCGGCGTGCCGTCGCGCTGCTCGACCTGCCGCCGGCCTACGTCCTGACCGACGGCTTCCCCGTCGACGGGCTCGGGGTCCCGGGGCTCGCGGTCTGGAAGGGCGACCGGGTCGCCGCGTGCATCGCGGCCGCCTCGGTCCTCGCCAAGGTGACCCGTGACCGCCTGATGACGGACCTCGACGGCGAGTGGCCGGCGTACGACTTCAAGACGCACAAGGGCTACATCACCGAGACGCACACCGCGGCGCTGACCGAGCACGGCCCTTCGCCGGTGCACCGCATGCGCTTCGTCAACGTACGACGAGCGGCCGGCCTGGAGCCCCTGCCCGGGGCCGTCTCCGCGCAGGCCGCGTCAGAGCCGCTGCGGTAGCCCGAAGACCGTCTGCACGCCCGAGGAGAACAGCACCGAGTCGGGCGCGCGGTCGGTGATCCCCGGCAGGCCGGCAGCGGTGACCAGCTGGTCGTCCACGTGCAGGGCGCGGGCGTGGCGCAGCGGCCACGGGGCGTGGGTGTTGGGGATCCACCAGCTGTAGCCGAAGCGCCGCGTGTGCAGGCCGAAGCGCGCGGTGAGGAACAGCTCGAGCCCGGCCGGCTCGTCGACGGGTGCACCGACCTCGACCTCGAGGTGGCTGTGGGGGCGCGACAGGCTGCGGCGACGGCTGTCGTAGGTCATCCGGAGTCCCTCGGGGTCCGCCGGCATGGCCGGGGGAGTGCACGACATCCTCGCCCACTGGTAGGGGACCCCGAAGGAGGCGTTGGCCCCCGCGACCACGGCCAGCCGCTCGGCCTCCAGCGACGCGAAGACCACCCCGCGGCGGCCGGCGTCGTCGATCGTGTAGTAGCGCACGTTGGTCTCGAGGAACGTCCCGAGCCACGGCACGGCCGGCCCGTGGCCGACCCCGGCACCGACCATGCGGAACGGGATGAGCCCGACCCAGCCGCTGCCGTCGTACAGGTCAGGGCGGACGCCGTCGGGCAGCTGGGGCACCAGGAGGTCCGGGTCGACCCGCCAGTGGAGGAAGCTGATGTCGCGCCACCACTGGCTCATGATCTGCCGTGACGGCAGTGGCGGCCCCTGACCCACGATCGGTCGGGGTGTCCCTCGTGCCGCGCCGCCTTCAGTCGCCCTCACACGTCTACGATGCCAGTGCCGTGGGAACGCCCGTCCGGCACCGAACCCCCGACGACCCGCAGGAGACCTGATGAGCGCCGAGGAGCTCGAGAAGTACGAGACCGAGCAGGAGCTCACCCTCTACCGTGAGTACCGCGACGTCGTCGGCATCTTCAAGTACGTCGTCGAGACCGACCGCCGCTTCTACCTGTGCAACCAGGTCGACGTGAAGGCGCGCTCGGAGAGCGGTGATGTCGTCTTCGAGGTCTCGATGACCGACGCCTGGGTCTGGGACATGTACCGCCCCGCCCGCTTCGCCAAGAACGTCAAGGTGCTGACCTTCAAGGACGTCAACGTCGAGGAGCTCGCGCCGCGGGAGATCGACCCGCCGAAGGACTGACCCGGTCCACTCCGCTGTTGGGCGGGGCAGGGGTCGGGCGCAGCTGGTGCGCCACCAACCGTCCACAGGTCGCCAGATCCGACCCTCCTCCACAGGGTCCGAGCCTGGCCGCGGTCAGGCGTCGGTGCGGCACGGTCTGCTGGTGCTTCCCGCACCGACCGGAAGGCACCCACGATGGCTCGATCCGCTGCAGCGTCACCCTTCACGCCCGACCCCGCTGCCGAGCGCAAGCGGCTGCTCGGGGAGCGCGGCGAGACGATCGCCGCCCGCCACCTCGTGAGCCGCGGCATGGAGCTCGTCGACCGCAACTGGCGGTGCGACGCCGGCGAGATCGACCTGGTCCTCCGCGACGGCCGGGTGCTGGTGATCTGCGAGGTGAAGACCCGCTCCAGCGAGGCCTTCGGCACCCCGCTCGAGTCGGTCAGCCAGGCCAAGGCCGAGCGGCTCAGACGGCTCGCCGGGCGGTGGCTGCGCGCGCACGACGCCCACCCCGACGACGTACGGATCGACCTGGTCGGGGTGCTCGCGCCGCGGGGCGGCCCGGTCGAGGTCGAGCACGTCGAGGGAGTCGGCTGATGGCCTTCGCGACGGCACGCTCCCTCGCCCTGCGCGGGGCCGTCGGTCACGTGATCGACGTCCAGGTCGACATCTCGCCCGGGCTGGTGACCACGACGCTCGTCGGACGGGTGGACAAGAGCCTGTCCGAGGCGCGCGACCGGGTGCGGATGGCGATCAACAACGACTGTGGCCGCTGGCCGGCCACCAAGCGGGTGACGATCCTGCTCGCTCCTGCCGATCTCCCCAAGACCGGCACCCACTACGACCTGGCCATCGCGATCGCAGTGCTGGCCGCCGACAAGCAGCAGAAGGAGCTCACGCCCGACCTGCTCGACGGCTGGGCCTTCATCGGCGAGCTGTCCGTCTCCGGGGCGCTCCGCCCGGTGCCGGGTGTGCTGCCCATGGTGATCGCCGCGGCCGCCCACGGCATCACGCGGGTGTTCGTCCCGGAGCCGCAGGCGGCCGAGGCCGCGCTCGTGCCCGGGATGACGGTGTTCGGGGTCCGCTCGCTGGCGCAGGCGTCCGCGGTGCTGCGCGGGGTCGAGGTGCCCGAGGCGCCTCCCGTGGTCGCCGCGTCGGCCACGTCCCTCGGCACCTGGAGCGGGGAGGGGCGGCTGGACGACGTCGACCTGGCCGACCTCGACGGGCTCGAGGACGTCCGCTACGCCGTGGAGGTGGCCGCCGCTGGCGCCCACCCGCTGATGCTCGTCGGGCCGCGTGGCACCGGGAAGACGTCGATCGCCGAGCGGATCCCGTCGATCCTCCCCGATCTCACGATCGAGCAGTCGCTCGAGGTCACCGCGCTGCACTCCGTCACCGGCGTCCTTCCCGATGGTTCGGGGCTCCTGCGGCGCCCGCCGTGGTTCGCGCCGCACCACTCCGCGAGCGCCGCGAGCGTGCTCGGCGGCGGCACGGGGAAGGTGCGTCCGGGCCAGGTGAGCCTGGCCCACCACGGCGTGCTCTTCCTCGACGAGTTCCCCCACTTCCGCTCCGACGTGATCGAGGCGATGCGGCAGCCGCTCGAGTCGGGCGAGGTGACCATCGCCCGGGGCGAGTTCTCCGCCACCTACCCGGCTCGCTCCCTCGTCGTGCTCGCGGCCAACCCCTGCCCGTGCGGCAACTTCCACGGCTCCACCGGCGGGTCGTGCGATTGCACTGAGGTCCAGCGGGCGCACTACCGCCGCAAGCTGTCCGGCCCGATCCTCGACCGCGTCGACATCTGGATGGAAGTACGACCCCAGGGCCGGCGCCCGTCGAGCGCGTGGGGCCCTCAGCCGGAGTCCTCGGCCGACGTCCGGGCGCGCTTCACCGAGGCGCGCCAACGACAGGCCCGCCGCTACCGCGACTGTGCCTGGCTGCTCAACTCCTCATGCCCGGGGCCGGTCCTCGCCGAACGCTGGCCGCTGGAGCCCGAGGGACAACGGTTGATCGACGCGGAGCTGGCCGCCGGCACACT
>NZ_JANNML010000139.1:0-21327 GCF_031397825.1 Nocardioides sp. | reverse complement strand
GTCGTCGCGCAGGAACTTCAGCAGGTTCAGGCTGGCCAGGTTGCACGAGGAGTTGTCGAGGCTCATGTACTCCGAGCACGGGTTGGACGCGGTGATGCGGCCGGACTCGGGGTTGGTGTGCCAGTCGTTGATCGTGCCGTCGTACTGGATGCCCGGGTCGGCGCACTCCCACGCGGCCTCGGCGATCTGACGGAACAGCTGCTTCGCGTCGACGGTGTCGATGACGTCACCGGTGGTGCGCGAGCGCAGCCCGAAGTCGGTGCCGGCCTCGACGGCCTTCATGAACTCGTCCGAGACGCGGACCGAGTTGTTCGCGTTCTGGTACTGGACCGAGGTGATGTCGTGGCCGCCGAGGTCCATGTCGAAGCCGGCGTCGCGCAGGGCGCGGATCTTGTCCTCCTCGCGCGCCTTGGTCTCGACGAACTCGACGATGTCGGGGTGGTCGACGTCCAGGACGACCATCTTGGCCGCGCGACGCGTGGCGCCACCGGACTTGATGGTGCCGGCGGAGGCGTCGGCGCCGCGCATGAAGGAGACCGGGCCCGAGGCGGTGCCACCGGAGGAGAGGAGCTCCTTGGACGAGCGGATGCGGGAGAGGTTGAGGCCGGCCCCCGAGCCGCCCTTGAAGATGAAACCCTCTTCCTTGTACCAGTTGAGGATCGAGTCCATGGAGTCGTCGACGGAGAGGATGAAGCAGGCCGAGACCTGCTGCGGCGACGGCGTGCCGACGTTGAACCAGACGGGAGAGTTGAAGGAGAAGTACTGGTGGACCAGCAGCCAGGTGAGCTCGTGCTCGAAGATCTCGGCGTCGGCGACCGTGGCGAAGTAACCGTGGTCCTTGCCGGCCTTGGTGTAGGTCTTCACGACCCGGTCGATGAGCTGCTTGAGGCTCCACTCGCGGATGTCGGTGCCGACGGCGCCGCGGAAGTACTTCGTCGTGACGATGGTGGAGGCGTTGACCGACCAGAAGTCGGGGAACTCGACCCCGCGCTGCTCGAAGACGACCGCACCGGTCTTCCAGTTGGTCTGGTTGACGTCGCGACGCTCCCAGGTGAGCTCGTCGTAGGGGTGGACACCCTCGGTGCTGAAGACCCGCTCGAGGGTCAGGCGCTTGCCGAAGACGCTGTCTCCTGCGCCCCTGCTCGTGCCGCTCACGGTCTCGGTCATGTGCTCTCCTCGTGCCTCTTCTTCGGGGTGGGTCGATCATGGCTGGTGGCACCGACAGTCCGACCGGGCTCCTTCGATCAGGAGCCGGTCGGGCTGGGGCACTCGACGTTGGTACGCCCGGCAGGCAGCTTCCCCACTACCTGCCGGGCGGTCTCTGGTCAGCCGCTGGGGGCTGAGTGGGTGAGCTCCGCGGGCGAGTCCGGGACGGACCGCTCGGCGCGGAGGATCGCGATCTCGTCCTCGAAGTCGTCGGCCGACTCGAAGGCGCGGTAGACGCTCGCGAAGCGGAGGTAAGCCACCTCGTCGAGCTGGCGCAGCGGGCCCAGGATGGCGAGCCCGACCTCGTTGGCAGGGATCTCGGCGGCACCGGAGAGACGCAGGGCGTCCTCCACGGCCTGGCCGAGGTGGGCCAGCTCGTCCTCGGTGACGGGGCGACCCTTGCAGGCCTTGCGGACACCGGAGATGGCCTTGTCACGCGCGAACGGCTCGGTGGCGCCGGAGCGCTTGAGCACGGTCAGCTGCATCAGCTCCACGGTCGTGAACCGCTTGGCGCAGGCGTTGCAGGTGCGACGGCGGCGGATCGAGCCGCCGTCGTCGGCGACGCGCGAGTCGAGGACCCGGGTGTCGGTGTTGCGGCAGTAGGGGCAGTGCACGACGGGGCCTCCTCTCGGGCGCGCTCAGGAGACCCGCCAGACGACGGGTGACCTGTGGAAAACGGGGGTCTTGCTGTGCATAACACCGAGTGAACTGTGGGCCGTCCCCATCCGGGCTGTGAACTAGATGTGGATAACTACACCGTTGTAAGTACTAGATGTTGTGGTAACCGTACGCCCCGACTTCCCGGCTGCGCAAGTGGGTCGGCGAACTTCGTGGGACCTGATTCACAGCAGACCCAAAGCCGCAGGTCAGCGGCTTGCTGGGCGCCCCGGACGACCCCCGGGACGGGCCCGTGGCAGAGTCGGGAGCATGCGTCGTACCCCTGCTGCGGTCTCCCTCACCCCCCTCCTCGCTCCTCTGGTGGCGCTGGTGCTGACCCTCGCCCTCACGGCCTGCGGAGGAGGCGACGACGACGCCGGTACGACGCCGGACAGCGCCGCCTCCAGCGGGGCCGTCACCGGCGCCCTGCCGGAGGGCTTCCCGGTCGACGACGTGCCGCTCGTCGAGGGTCGCATCAGCCAGGCCACCGCCGGCGAGGAGGCGGGCGAGGACGAGGGCTTCGTGGTGATCCTCCAGGTCGACGGCACCGGCGACGCAGTCCTGGCCGAGGCCGTGGGCCTGCTGACCGACGCCGGCTTCACCGTGACGCAGAGCGTCGGCGGGGACGCCGGCAGCGGCTTCGCGGGCAGCTCGTTGACCAAGGACTCCTTCACCGTGACCATCACGACCTTCCCCAACACGGGCGACGAGCAGACGACCTTGCAGTACCTCGTCTCGGAGTCCTAGCGAGTCCGGCGCGACGCCGGCGAGGGCATCGGGGACAATGTGCGCGTGGCACAGGGGAAGCGGGCAGGGACGCGCAAGGGCAGCAAGCCCAAGGCGGGATTTCAGCCTGCGCTGCTCGCACTGGCGCTCGGCGTGACCGGCGCGGTCGTGGCCTGGGGCTACCTCGTCTACGCCGCGATCGACTTCGGCTCCGAGGCCCGCGGTGGCGACTCGGGGGCCTGGGTGTTCCTCGGGCTGGCCTCTGTCGGCGCGGTGGCCTGCCTGTTCCTCGGCTTCATCCTCATCGCTCGCCTGCTGCGCCGGCTCGGCATCACGCAGGCACCACCACCGCGGTCCGTCACCCCGGTCGAGGAGCAGCCCGAGGCCACCGAGCCCCCGCCGCAGGCGCCGCCCGGCGGGCGGCGCGCCGCCCGCTGACCCGGGCGCTCAACGGTCGACCAGCCGACGGACGAGCTTGAGACCCGACCACACCTCGTCGACCGCCGCGACCTTGACGTCGACCCAGCCCAGGTCCAGGCCCAGCGCGCGGACCTCGCCCTCGTCGAGGTCGGCGTCGATCCGCCGCGCCTTCTGGGCGGCGAGCTTGGGCCAGCAGACCCAGACCATGCCGGCGGGGCCGGTGCGCTCGAGGAGGACGGGGAGGCGGGCGGTGAGCGAGGCAAGATGCGTGTGGAAGGTGAGCGTCACGTCGGCGCTCCGCGCCAGGCGTCGTACGACGGTCACGCCGGCGAGGTCGCCCAGGTCCAGGTCGGCAGGAGCACGGTCGAGCAGCAGCGTGTGCCCGGCCCTCACTCCGATCTTGGTCACCAGCGGGGTCGCGGAGTAGCCGGCCATGCACCGACGGTAGCGATGATCGAGGCGCCCGGGAATGCCGCAGGGGGCGGGGCCGATGGCCGCGCCCCCTGTCTTCCCCGGCTCGCCAGCCGGGGTCGAAGCGGCTGGCGAAGTCTGTGTGGTGTCAGCTGGTGGGGACCCGCAGCTCCTGCCCGACCGAGACCATGCCCGAGTCGAGGGCGTTGAGGCGGGTGATCTCGTCCATCATCGAGCGGACGTCGCCGTCGTCGGCCAGGTCGGCCGCAAGGTCCCACAGCGTGTCACCGGGACCGACCAGCACCAATCGGGTGGGCTCGGGCGTGCCGGGGCGCTCCGTGGCGACCGATCCGGAGGCG
Source organism: Nocardioides sp. (assembly GCF_031397825.1). Taxonomy (GTDB): domain Bacteria; phylum Actinomycetota; class Actinomycetes; order Propionibacteriales; family Nocardioidaceae; genus Nocardioides. Next base: position 17,548 of record NZ_JANNML010000139.1, on the reverse strand, counting down.
AGGACGAAGCCGACGGCGAGCACGACGAGCAGCGAGCCGAGGAACACCACCAGGCGACCGCGCCGGGTCAGGCGCAGGGTCGGCGTGTGCGTCGCGGTGATCGGGTGCAGGGTCAAGGTGCTCATCTGGGACCTCCTGGGGAAGTGGCGGTCAGCCTCGGATCGTGAAGTGCTGCCGTGTCGAGGAGATGTCTAACCGTGGCCACCGACAGCGCCTCGTGACGAGGATCCGCCCCTTCAACAGGGAGCCACTCGATCAGACATTCGATCGAACACATGATCGAGGTTAGATCAGGTGTTCGAACAGCACAAGCCCTGGACGAACATTTGTTCGATCCGGTCCGGCGGTCGGTCAGGACCGCCCGGCGCGCCGCCCCTGGGCAGCGAAGAGCGCCGTGGCGCCCTGGGCGAGCGAGGGAGCCAGTGTCGAGGCACGCATCAGACCACCGCGCCAGGCCGGCAGCGTCCGGACCACCCGCCGCGACCCCAGCAGCGCGACCGCCTGGGCCGCGACCTCGTCGACACCCAGCATCCGCCCACCCGACTGGACGAGGGCCCGGGCCAACCCGTCCGGGCGCATGTCGGCGACCATCTGGGTCGCGACCCCGTCGGGGCACAGCGCGTGGACGCGCACCCGGCGCGGCGTCTCCGCCTGCACCGACATCGTGAGCGAGACGACCGCCGCCTTCGTCGCGGCGTAGACCGACAACCCCGGCACGGGCCCGTGGCCCGAGAGGGACGCGGTGTTGACCACGTCGCCACGGTGGTCGCCGAACGCCTCCAGCGCGGCCCGTGTGCCCCACATGACCCCCAGCAGGTTGACCTCGACGAGCATGCGGACCTGCTCCTCGGAGAGCTCCTGCAGCGTGCCGTCGAAACCGACGCCCGCATTGTTGAACCACGCGGTGAGACGGCCGTGGCGCGCCGCGCTCTGGGCGACGGCACGGTGGGCCGCCGGGTCGCGCACGTGGTGCGCGAGCCCCTCGGCGGCACCGATCTCGGCAGCCGTGCGTGCCGCCGCGTCCCCGTCGAGGTCGGTGAGGACCACCCGCGCCCCCCGCGCCACCATCTGCTCGGCGATCCCCCGGCCGATTCCTCGGGCCCCACCGGTCACGACACAGCTCACGTCCATGCGAGCATCCTGGCGACCCGCGCGGCGACCCGGCATCTGGTCCCGGCATCTGGTCCCGAAATCTGGTCCCGGACCGCGACACGCCTTCGAACAGGTGTTTGAAAACGTCAGGCGTTGGTGGGACAGTCAGCCCATGGCCAAGAAGACTGTCACCGAGCTCCCCGACGGACCCCCCGACGCCTCGGGGCTCACTCCCCGCCAGCTGCGCGTGCTCGCGCACATCAAGGACAGCATCGAGATGCGCGGCTATCCGCCGAGCATGCGCGAGATCGGCGAGGCCGTCGGTCTCACCAGCTCCTCGAGCGTGGCCCACCAGCTCAAGTCGCTCGAGGAGAAGGGCTTCCTCAAGCGCGATCCCAACCGTCCACGGGCACTCGAGGTCTTCCTGCCCGAGGTGCTCGCGGCCCGCCGGTCGATGAGCAGCGCCGACGAGTCGTCCTACGACCCGACGGGTGCCGGCGACGCGCACCCCGAGGCGACCTACGTCCCCATGGTCGGGCGCATCGCCGCCGGTGGTCCGATCCTGGCCGAGGAGCGCGTCGAGGACGTCTTCCCGCTGCCCAAGCAGCTCGTCGGTGACGGCACGCTCTTCCTGCTCGAGGTCTCGGGCGACTCGATGGTCGACGCGGCGATCTGTCACGGCGACTACGTCGTCATCCGCCAGCAGCCCACCGCCAACAACGGCGAGATCGTGGCCGCGATGATCGACGGCGAGGCGACGGTCAAGACCTTCCAGAAGAAGGGCGGCGAGGTGTGGCTGCTGCCGCACAACCCGGCGTTCGACCCGATCGACGGCACGCACGCGACGATCCTGGGCAAGGTCACCGCGGTCCTGCGGCGCATGTGACCGGGCTGCTCTAGACCAGGGTCGAAGGGCCCGGGACGGATCGGCGCGACGGGTCTAGCGTCGGGAGCCCCTCGCCTCACGCCCTGGAGCCCTCGTGAACCCTCGTCCTGCGCGTCTCGGCGTCCCCCTCCTGTTGTCGCTCGTGCTGGGCTTCGCGGCTCTGGTGGCGCCGCCCGGTGCGCAGGCACGTCCGGCGCCCGACACCGACAAGGTCGTGCGCGCCTCGGCCCCCTCCGCGCGCGCTGCGCTGGACCGGGCCCAGGGAGTGCTCGCCGGCCGTCAGCGCGGGGACGCCACGATGGCCCTGCGCCAGCTGGCTCTCTCGAAGGCGGGGCTCACCGGCGCCGACCGGGCCGCGGCCGACCGGATCCTCGCGCGTCCGAGCGACCCCGGCGACGAGGACGGCTACGGCGCCAACCTGGTGACCACCACCTGCTCGGCCACGGTGTGCGTGCACTACACGACCACGGGCGACGAGGCGAGCACGGCTGAGTTCGCCGCCGCGACGCTGGCGGAGGCCTCCGCGGTCAACGACACCTACGTCACAGCCGGCTACCGCGCACCCAAGCAGGACGGCACGCAGGGCGGGAACGCGCTGCCGGACGTCTACATCGCCGAGATAGGCGACAAGGGGCTCTACGGCTACTGCACCACCGAGGACGACGTGCCGTCGAACGGCCCCTACGACGTCTCGGCCTACTGCGTGGTCGACAACGACTACTCCTCCGAGGAGTTCCCGACGAACACGCCGCTGGAGAACCTCCAGGTCACGGTGGCGCACGAGTACTTCCACGCCGTCCAGTACGCCTACGACGTCTTCGAGGACAGCTGGTTCCTCGAGGCGACCGCCGCCTGGGTCGAGGACATCCTCTACGACGACGTCGACGACAACCTGCAGTACCTCCGCGACAGCCCGCTGACGCTCCCGCGCGCCTCGATGGACCAGTTCAACCGCGACAACGGCTTCCACTACGGGGTCTGGATCTTCTTCCGCTACCTGAGCGAGAAGTACCCGACCGCCCAGGGCGGGATGCCGACCATCGTGCGCGACATCATCCGTCGCACCGACGGTGCCGCCGGTGGACCCGACGACTACTCCTGGCAGGCCGTCGAGCGGGTGCTCCAGGCACGGGGCAGCAGCGCGGCCAAGGCCTTCGCGCTGTTCGCGGACGCCAACCGCAGGCCGGCGAAGTCCTACGCCGAGGGTGCTGCCAACAGCTACCCGCAGGCACCGCTGGGCAACTTCAGGCTGAAGTCCGGGTGGTACGTCACCACGATCGACCACCTCGCCTCGGCGACCGGTCGCTTCACCCCGAGCCGACGCGGATCCAAGCTGAAGATCAGTGTCGACCTCGCCGACAAGGCGACCTCCCCGGTCGCGATCGTGTCGATCTACCTGAAGTCGGGGGCCGTGCGCACCTCCGCCATCGCCCTCAACGGGGCGGGCAACGGGTCCAAGACCGTCGCCTTCTCCCGGAGCAAGGTGTCGTCGGTCGAGGTGACCCTGGTCAACGGCAGCGGCCGCTTCCGCAACTGCTACGACTTCGCCACGCCGTTCTCCTGCGGTGGCGCGGCGCCGCTCGACGACAACCGGGTGTTCAAGCTGTCGGCCACGCTCCGTTTCTGACCTGCTGCCGGGCGGGGAGGCACTGTCCCCGCCCGGTTGTAGTGTCGGTGGCTCGCACCCTTGATCTCTCGCGTTCGGAGCCACCGTGTCAGCTCAGTTACCCCGCCGTACGCCGTTGCTCGTCGTGGTCGCGGCCGTCCTGGCGGCGCTGCTCGCGGCGCCCGTCGCCCAGGCGGAGGCTCCAGCGGCTCCCGCCCCCGCATCGACCTCCCAGGCCCGCCAGGCGCTCGCGGCGGCCCAGGCGGTCCTGCGCGGCGACTCCGCCGTCGTGGCGCGCGGTTCAGCCGCCAGCTCCTCGAGCGGAGGGGACGCGACCCTGGCGCTGCGCGACCTGGCGCTGCTCCAGGACCAGCTGACCGGCGCCGACCGACAAGCGGCCGAGCGGCTGCTGGCCCGACCGACCGACGGCAGCCAGGACCCGCAGGGTGACGGCTACTCCGTGCCCCAGGCCCCGCCGGTCTGCGGCGCCGACGTGTGCGTGCACTACGTCGCGACCACCAACGACGCCCCGTCGATGAAGGACACCAGCCCGGCCGACGGCGTCCCCGACTACGTCGCCACCGCGCTCGCGACCCTGACCTCGGTGCACAACACCTACGTCGGCGCCGGCTACCGCGAGCCCAAGGGCGACGGCAACCGCGGCGGGGGGTCCAACCTGATGGACATCTACCTCGCCGACATCGGCGACGCCGGCCTCTACGGCTACTGCACGACCGACGACAAGACCGCCTTCAAGGCCCCGTGGGCCCGCTCGGCCTACTGCGTGCTCGACGACGACTACGCCAGGAGCGAGTTCGGCACCAACACCCCCATCGAGAACCTCCAGGTGACAGCCGCCCACGAGTACTTCCACGCGGTCCAGTACGCCTACGACTTCAAGGAGGACAGCTGGCTGCTGGAGGCGACGGCCACCTGGGCCGAGGACGAGCTCTTCGACGGGGTCGACGACAACGTGCAATACCTCCGCTACAGCCCGCTGACCCGTCCGCGCGTGCCGCTGGACTCCTCCGGCGGCGGCTTCTTCTACGGCACCTTCGTCTTCTTCCGCTACCTCACCGAGCGCTTCCCCGCCTCGCAGGGCGGGTTGCCGACCCTGGTGCGCGACATCTGGCGCAAGGCCGACGGCACCACGGGCGCCCCCGACCAGTACTCCTGGCAGGCGGTCGCCACCGTGCTGCGCGGCAGGAGGACGACGGCCGCCACGGCGTTCACCGCCTTCGCCGAGGCCAACCGTCGCCCCGCCCAGACCTACGACGAGGGGGCTGCCAACCGCTACCCGAAGGCCCGGCTGGCCGACTCGTTCACCCTGGGCGTCCGCGGCATCAGACAAGAGCTCAAGCTCTCCCACCTGACGTCGGCGACCTACCGGCTGTCGCCCGGCGGCGCACTGCGCAACAAGGCCTTCAAGCTCCGTGTCGGTCTCGACCTCGCCCCGACCTTCCGCGGGTCCTCCGCGATCGTCACCGTCTACACCACGTCGGGCGACGTGCGGCGCAACGTCATCAAGCTGCGCAAGGACGGCAACGCGACCAAGGTCGTGCCGTTCTCCAAGGCGACCGTGCATCAGGTCGAGGTGACGCTGGTCAACGCCAGCGGTCGCTACGACTGCTTCGTCCGCGGGGCCTTCTCGTGCCAGGGCGACTCCCGCGACGACCGCCAGGTCCAGCGGTTCACCGCCCGCGCCTTCCGGTGACGAGCAGGTGAACGCTGGGTGCCCAACGACCCCCCGAGCATGACCTCGCTTGCGCGCGCGCGTTGACTAGTGTCGTGAGCACTCTTCGCAGTCCCCTTCGCCGTCGTACGGTCCTGGCCGGCGGCACCGCCGCCGGAGCCGGCGCGGCCGCCCTCGTGGCGACCACCCCGGCCGACGCGGCGTCGTTCGCCGGCCCCCGCTACTTCAAGCACGGTGTGGCCTCCGGCGACCCCGAGCCCGACCGCGTGGTGATCTGGACCCGGGTCACCCCGACGGCGGCCAGCACCCCCGGCTCCGGCAAGGGCCCGAAGGTCGACGTCGCCTGGGAGGTCTCGAAGGACCGCTTCTTCCGCACGACCGTGCGCCGCGGCACCTTCGCGACCAGCGCCAGCCGCGACCACACCGTCAAGCTCGACGTCGGAGGGCTGAAGCCCGCGACCTGGTACTTCTACCGCTTCTCCTACCGCGGCTCGGTCAGCCGGGTCGGCCGCATGCGCACCGCGCCGGCCGCCGGGTCCACCCCCGGGCACCTGCGGTTCGGTGTCGTCTCCTGTGCCAACCTCCAGGCCGGGTGGTTCACCGCCTATCGCGGCCTCGCCAAGCGCGACGACCTGCACGCGGTGCTCCACCTCGGCGACTACCTCTACGAGTACGGCGCCGGCCAGTACGGCTACGGCTCCGACAACGTCGACATCCGCAAGCACCAGCCGGCCCACGAGATGGTGTCGCTGGCCGACTACCGGCAGCGGCACGCCCAGTACAAGCGCGACGCCGACCTGCAGGACCTGCACGCGAAGTACCCCTGGATCATCACGTGGGACGACCACGAGGTCACCAACGACCAGTGGAAGGACGGCGCGGAGAACCACACCCCCGGCGGCGGCCAGGCCGGGGAGGGCAACTACCTCCAGCGCCGCGCCCGCGCCCACCGGGCCTACGACGAGTGGATGCCGGTGCGCATGGACGCCACGGCCGCGCTGGGTGACGGTGCCCGGCTCTACCGTCGCCTCACCTTCGGCACCCTTGCCGAGATCAGCATGCTCGACCTGCGCACCTATCGCGACCAGCAGGTCGACACGGCCCTGCCGACGCCCGTGCCGGCGCTCGAGGCCGAGGTCAGCGACCCCCGACCGGAGCATCCTCGGGCGGCGCCAGATGCGCTGGCTCAAGGAGTCGCTGAGCCGTCAGCGACCGCAGTGGAAGATCATCGGCAACCCGGTGATGATCGCGCCGGTCACCTTCGCGGCCGTGCCCCAGGACCTGCTCACCCCGATCAACGACGTCACCGGCCTGCTGCCCGACGACGGCCTGCCCTACAACGTCGACCAGTGGGACGGCTACACCGACGACCGTCGCGAGGTGCTCGCCCACATCCGTGACCACCAGATCAAGGACGCGCTCTTCGTCACCGGCGACATCCACTCCGGCTGGGCGTGCGAGCTGCCCTACGACGTCGGCGCCGACCCCGTGGTCGGCGACTCCGCGGGAGTCGAGTTCGTGTGCACGTCGGTGACCAGCAACAACCTCAAGGACATCACCGGCACCCCTGCCCGCACCACCAGCGTCGCGGTCGAGCAGGCGATCATGGCCAACAACCAGCACATCAAGTACCTCAACTTCGACGACCACGGCTTCTCGGTCCTCGACGTCACTGCCAAGCGGGCCCAGATGGACTGGTTCATCATCGGCGACCGGGCCGACAAGCAGACGACCGTGCGCCACACCGCGTCCTTCGCCACGAGGACCGGCACCGGCAAGGTCGTCAGCGTCGATCGGCCGGTGCGCTGATGTGTGAGCTGCCGTCCTGCTCCTCGGGGGACACGCCCTTCGCCGCCGGCCTCGCGGAGGTCCGCGCGGGTCGTCGTACGTTGTTGAAGGTGGGGGGCGCGGGCGCCGCCTTCTCGACGGCTGCCGGCGCGCTGGGGGCTGCGTCAGCTGCCGCGGCACCGCCGGGCAACCGCAAGCGCGCCTACGTGCTGGTCATCGACGGATGTCGGCCCGAGGAGATCGACAGCGGGCTGACGCCCAACCTGGCCGCGCTGCGCAACGGCGGGCTGCGCTTCCCGCGGGCCTCGTCCATGCCGGTCATGGAGACCATCCCCAACCACGTGATGATGATGACCGGGATGCGCCCCGACCGGACCGGCGTGCCCGCCAACTCGATCTATGACCGCAAGCTCGGCGAGACGCGCACCATGGAGCGCCCCTCCGACATCAAGGTCGACACGGTGATCGAGAGGCTCAACCGCAACGGCTATCGCACCGGGACGGTGCTCAGCAAGGAGTACCTCTACGGCGTCTTCGGCGAGCGTGCGACCGCGCGCTGGGAGCCGGCGCCGATCATCCCGATCTCGGAGCACGCGCCCGACCAGTTCACGATGAACGCCGCGCTGACGATGGTCGAGGAGCTCGACCCGCACCTGATGTTCGTCAACCTCGGCGACATCGACCGCTTCGGACACAGCGACTTCACCGGCACCACGGTCCGACTCGCGCGCAAGCTGGCGCTCGTCGACACCGACCAGCTGGTCGGCCGGTTCGTGGACATGCTGAAGTCGACCGGTCGCTGGGACGACTCGATCGTCGTCGTGCTCGCCGACCACTCGATGGACTGGTCGCGCCCCGACCGGGTCATCTCGCTCCAGTCGTCGATGGACGCCGACCCCTTCCTGGGCGGCAAGGTGGCGATCTCCGCCAACGGTGGCGCCGACCTCCTCTACTGGACCGGCGCCGCGTCCCAGCGCACGCGGGCGGTCAAGCGGATGCGCGAGATCGCCCTGGCGACCCCCGGCGTGCTGTCGGCGCCGCGCCGCACCGACGAGTGGCTGCGACTGGGGCCCGAGGCCGGCGACGTCGTGGTCTTCTGCAAGGCCGGCTGGCGCTTCAGCGACCCCGACCCGATCGCCGACAACCCGATCCCCGGCAACCACGGCCACCCCGCGACCCGAGCCATCCCGTTCTTCATCGGCGGTGGCCACCCGCGGGTGCCCTCGCGTCGGGCCTCGTCCGCGCACGCCAAGACCGTCGACGTCGCGCCCACGATCGCGTCGTTCTTCGGCGTCGGCTCGCCGCGTCGCGGTTGGGACGGCACCGCGCGGCTGTAGGGCTGCTCGGGCGCGTCCGCTTCATCAAGGCATGTCGACGAACCGCCACCTCCCACGGTGAGCACCCCGTGGTGGGTGGCGTGTCGTCGTGGGAAGTGGCGGGACAGCGCAGCGGTCGAGTCAGACCACGTCAGGAGGCGGCGCGGCAGCGGCGTCGCTCCAGTAGTTGATCGCCCACTCGTTGGCGGTGTGGCCCAGGTCGAGCACCGTCTCGCGGTTGCGGCCGGCGATCGTCTCCACGAGCTCACCGGCCTGGTCGCGCACCTCGATCTCGGGCTGCCACAGTATCAGCCGGACCCGCCAGAAACGCGCGCCCGGACGCGTGATCGGCAGCTCGCGCGCGAGCAGGAGGTAGCCGCCCCAGTCGTCGAAGTCGTAGAGCACGCGATCGGCGCGAGCCCGCTCGGCCGAGTCGACGACCTCCCCGCAGATCCGACACCGGGCGTCGCTGCGCAGCACGGCCGCGGGGAAGGTCGTGCGCAGCGCGTAGTCGATCTCGTCGAGCAGGTAGCTCACGTAGTCCTGCACCCGCGCCTTGCCCTGGCGCCCCATGCTCGGGGCCGGCGAGTCCGGCTCCGGCTCCTCGAGCACCGAGGCCGGCGGCCACGGCGAGGGGCTCTGCGTCGGGACGGGGGCACTCGCCGGCCGGTCGGTCGGGTTGGCCGTGTTGGACGTGCAGCCGCTCAGCAGCATGGCTGCGAGGAGCAGCCCGACCACCTGGAGTCGAGTCATCCTGCGCGCCTCAGCCGCCGGCGAGCCGCTTCAGGGCTTTGCGTACGACGGCAGGGTCGGTGGTCGTCCACATGGGAGGCAGGCTCGCCTTGAGGAAGCCGCCGTAGCGCGCCGTCGCGAGCCGTGGGTCGAGCACGGCCACGACGCCACGGTCGCTGGTGGTGCGGATCAGCCGACCCGCCCCCTGGGCGAGGAGGAGCGCGGCGTGGGTGGCGGCGACCTGCATGAAGCCGTTGCCGCCGGCCTTGTCGGCGGCCTTCTGGCGCGCGCTCATCAGCGGGTCGTCGGGGCGCGGGAAGGGGATCCGGTCAATGATCACCAGCTGGCAGGTCTCGCCCGGGACGTCGAGGCCCTGCCACAGGCTGAGCGTGCCGAAGAGACAGGTGTGGGGGTCGCTGACGAACTGCTTGGCCAGCTCGGGCAGCTGGGCCTCGCCCTGCGCGAGGGTGGTGAGGTGCGGCAGCCGCTCGCGGACGGCCTCGGCGGCGGCGTCGGCGGCGCGGCGGCTCGAGAAGAGCCCCAGCGTGCGGCCCTCGGCGGCGTCGACGAGCTCCACGATCTCGTCAATCTGCGCCTGGGCGAGACCGTCGCGCCCTGGGGGCGGCAGGTGGCGGGCGACGTAGAGGATCGCCTGCTGGCCGTAGTCGAACGGGGAACCGACGTCCATGCCGACCCACGGCAGCGCGGCCTCGGCGCCGGAGACCGGCCCCTCACCGAGGACCCGCTCACTCGGCTTGAGACCCACGTTGCTGGCGACCGAGGCGAAGTCTCCGCCGAGCATCAAGGTCGCCGACGTCATCACGACGGTCTTGTCGGTGAGGAGCTTGTCGCGCATCTGGCCCCACACCTGGAGCGGCGCGACGCACAGCCGCGGGGGCATCCGCTCGGTGCCCTCGGTCAGCCACATGACGTCCGCGTCGGAGCCGGCCGCCATGCGCTCGGCGGTGGTGAACACCTCCTGGACCGAGCCCCGTGCCTGGGTGCGACCGGCGTCGCCGTCGGCCTCGGAATCGGCCTTGGGGTAGGCCGAGAGGCAGGCTCGCGCCGCGTCCCGGATCAGCTGCAGCGCGTCGGAGATCTCCTCGGGCACCCGCTCGAAGCGACCCGGGGTGGCCGCGGACAGGGCGTCGCGCAGCGCGCTCGCGGAGTCGGCGAGGTCGTCGGCCTGCGGTCCCTCGACGTAGCGCTGCGAGCGGCGGGCCGCCCGCTCCACGTCGGCCGCGAAGAGCTCGTCGGTCGCGGCCTGCGTGACCCGCGCGGTGAGCTCGTGGGCCTCGTCGATCACCACGACGTCGTAGTCGGGGATCATCGGCACCCCCTCAATCGCGTCGATGGCGAGGAGCGAGTGGTTGGTGATGATCAGGTGGGAGCGGTGGGCCTTCTCGCGGGCCAGCTCGACGAAGCACTCCTGGCCGAAGGGGCACTTGCTCGCGCCGAGGCAGTCACGGTGGCCGACGCTGACCTGGCGCCAGTCCTTGTCGGTGTGGCGCGGGGCGGCGTCGCGCTCCCCGCTGCCGCCGCCCTCGGCCTCCTTCTCGGCCCAGGCACGCAGCTCGAGGATCTTCTTGCCCTGCGACCCCTCGGGCAGCTCGACGAGCGCGCCCTGGTCGTCGGGCACGCCCTCGCGGATGCGGTGCAGGCAGGCGTAGTTGGAGCGCCCCTTGAGCACGGCGTAGGAGGTGTCGACGCCGGGGGTGTCCTTGAGCGCCTCGACCAACCGGGGGATGTCGCGCTCGACGAGCTGGTTCTGCAGCGCGAGCGTCGCCGTCGCGACCACGACCCGCTCGCCGTGCATCAGGCTCGGGACGAGGTAGGCCAACGACTTGCCGGTGCCGGTGCCGGCCTGGACGAGCAGGTGCTGCTCGTCGGTCATCGCGGTCGCGACCGCCTCGGCCATGGCGACCTGCCCGTCACGCTGCTGTCCGCCGAGCGCCTCGACGGCGGCGCCGAGCACCCGGCGTACGGGGCTGACGGCGGTGTCGGGAGCAGGGGCGTCGGGCACCCGAGAACCCTAGCCGCGGAGGCCGACAGCCCTGACCACGTGACCCCCGACCTGTGCACGACCTACTCTCGGGCCATGGGCTACCTCGAGCTGACCACCGACGACGAGCGCACGCTGGAGATCCTGGTGGGGGGCGACCCCGAGGGCTACCCGTGGCTCTACCACTCCGGGTCGCCGTCGGCGGCTGTCCCGTTCGCGCCGATCGACGAGGCAGCGCGAGCGCAGGGCCTGCGGATGATCACCTGGTCCCGAGCCGGGTACGGCGGGTCGTCGCCGCGCCTGCCCGAGCAGGGGCCGCCGCGCATGGTCGACGACGTCTCGGACGCGGTCGCGGTCCTCGACCACCTCGGCGTGGGCGACTTCGTGACGCTCGGCTGGTCCGGCGGCGGGCCACGCGCCCTGGCCTGCGCGGCGCTGCTGCCCGACCGGTGCCGCGCGGCCGCCAGCCTGGCCGGTGTCGCGCCCCACGACGCGCACGGTCTCGACTGGTTCGCCGGGATGGCTGCGGAGAACGTCGCGGAGTACACCGCCGCCGAGCAGGGCGCCGACGCCTACGCGGCGTACCTGACGGCGGAGTTCCTGCCCGTGATGCAGGCCAGCGCCGACGACCTGATCGAGGCGATGGGGACCCTGCTGACGCCGGTGGACCAGGCGGCGCTCGACCGCCCCTACGCGGACTACCTCGCCGAGACCTTCCGACGGGCAGGCGCCCAGGGCGTCGTCGGCGTCCGGGACGACGGCCTGGCTGCCGCCGCTCCCTGGGGCTTCGACCTCGCGTCGATCTCGGTGCCGGTCGCGATCTGGCAGGGCCGCCAGGACGCGATGGTGCCCTACGCCCACGGTGCGTGGCTGGCGACCCACGTGCCCGGGGCCACGCCCCACCTCTTCGAGGACGAGGGGCACCTGTCGCTCCTCGCACAGCTCGACACGATCCTGGCGGACCTCAAGGTGCTGGCAGGACTCGGCTGAGCGAACCGGGCTGAGCTGGCGCGCGGCTGGGCCTGACGGCTGGACCAACGCCGAACCCCGCGCGTCGACGCAGTGCGGAGGCAGCACGTGCCCGATTGCGTTCGCCCGGCGTACTCCCCACGGCGACACGCACCCACCACGGGGTGCACGCCATGGGAAGTGGCGTGTCGCCTGCATCCCTTGAGGAAGCGGCACCCCGCCAGCGCCGACTAGCCCCGCTCGGCCACCCACGCGGCGACGACGTCGCCGAACTCCCGGTGCCCGGCGGGCGTGAGGTGCAGCCGGTCCTCGAGGTAGGCCAGGTCGAGCTCGCGCATGGAGAGGTACGACGCCCCGTGCTGCTCGGCGAGCTCCTCCAGGAGAGCGTCGACACGGGACACCTGCGTGGTGCGTGACGGTGCGTCGGCCGGGCCGACGACGAGCACGGGCAGGTCGCCGAGCGCCCGCATCAGCCGCTCGAAGCCGGCGCGGATCTCGGCGTCGGTGCGGTCGACGTCGTTGAGTCCGCCCTCGACGACCACCAGGTCGGCGCCGTTGCGCACGGCCCGGGGCGCGCGGTCGGCGAAGGACACGCGCCCGCAGCCGCTGGCCCGGTCGCTGAAGCCGGAGCCGGAGAAGCCGGAGACGTGGATGCGGCCGGGCAGGCGCGAGGGCCACGAGTCGGTGGCGCGGTCGAGGCCGAGACCCACCGAGTAGGAGTCACCGATGACCACGACCCGCTGGCCCGTGCCGACGTCGGCGCTCAGGCGCGCGGCCGCGACCTGCTCGAAGTGGGCGCACCGGTCGACCCCGGCGCTGCTGGCGTCGGAGAGCCACAGGGTCAGCAGCGACGCCGCGACGAACAGGCACACGGCCGTCGTCAGCAGGCGCGCTCGCGCGATGGTCGCCCCCCGATGGATCACGAGGAAAGTGTGCGGCACGACCCGGCTCGATCACGACCGCTTTGCCGAACCGTTACCGAAGCAGGGACGTGACCTCCACCGAGCGCCTCAGTCGTCGGTCTCGTCGTCCTCGGTCTCGGCACTGAACCGCGGCTCGCCCCCCTGGCACCGCGCGCTCACCTGGGAGCCGCTCCCGCTCTCCTCCTCGCGGCCCTCGAACTCCACCTCCAGCTCCTCGGGCCCGGCCTTCTTGACCTCGGCCCGGAATCCCTCGGTGGGCTGCGCCGCGACGAGCGAGATGGCACTCCCCCGACACTCGGCCTCGACCGTGCCGCCGAGCCCCTGCCACGTCGCCCGCCGCGGGGTGGGCGCCGACGGGGTCGACGGTGGGGTGGCCGGTCCCGGCGAGGCAGGCTCGGACGACGACTCGCTCGGGTCCTGCGGCGTCGGCAGGGCCGTCGAGCTCACGGGTGGTGTGACCGGGGCCGACGAGTCGGCCGGCGACTCCGCCTGCGAGGGGTCGGTCGACCCCGAGGATGGTGCCGCGGACGGATCTGCGGACGGTCTGGCGGAGGGCCCGATCGTCTGCCCGGGACGGCTGCTGGGCGAGCGGCCGGGTGAGCGGCCGGGCGGGTCACCGACCCCGCCCGCCACCACCGACCCGCTCGCGCCGGGCCGCGGCTCGGGGACGGTCACGAGGCCGTCGCCGACGTGCGAGATCACCGTCCACACGAGGGTGGAGCCGACCGCGACGACCGCCAGCCAGGAGACCAGGCCGACGAGGGCGGGACGTACGACCTTCATGAGGTCATCCTTCCAGGAGATCGGTGCCGGGCCAGGGCTACGGTGCGCACATGACCAGCATCCTCGTGGTGGAGGACGACGACGCCATCCGTGCCGCGGTGCAGCGCGGGCTGCGCGAGCGCGGCCACGCCGTCATCGCGGTCGGCACCGGTCTCGCCGGTCTGGAGCAGGTGCTCCAGGAGCAGCCCCAGGTGGTGCTGCTGGACCTCGGGCTGCCCGACGTCGACGGTCTCACGCTGATCACGATGATCCGTGCTGCGAGCGCCGTGCCGATCATCGTGATCACCGCCCGCGACGACGACCCGACGATGGTCAAGGCACTGGACAGCGGCGCCGACGACTACGTCGTCAAGCCCTTCGGCACCGACCAGGTGGCCGCCCGCATCCGCGCGGTCCTGCGCCGCGGCGGCCACGAGGCAGCGGCAGCAGTGGCGCTGCGCGTCGGCGACCTGGTCATCGACGAGAGCACCCGCACCGTCGTCCTGGCCGGGAAGCCGGTCGAGCTGTCGCGCAAGGAGTTCGACGTACTCTTCCTGTTGGCCTCGCGCGCCGGCCAGGTCGTCACCAAGCGCGAGCTGCTGGCCGAGGTGTGGCAGCAGGCCTACGGAGGCTCCGACCGCACCGTCGACGTCCACCTCTCGTGGCTGCGCCGCAAGCTCGGCGAGACCGCCGCCGATCCGAGGTACCTGCTGAGCGTGCGCGGCGTCGGGGTGCGGCTGGTCGACCCGCACGAGGCACAGCCCGACAGGCAGTCCTGATGCGCCGGCGCATCTCATGGCTGGTGATCGCCACGACGTCGACGGTCGTGGTGTCCTTCGTGATCCCGCTGTGCCTGCTGGTCAGCACGCTCGCGGAGGACCGGGCCATGGCGGCGGCCGACCAGGAGGCACGCAGCGTCGCCATCTTGGTGGCGGGCCTGCACGCGGACCCGACGCTCGGCGACCTCGTCACCAGTCTCGACGCGCGCGGCACCCCCCAGACCCAGGTCCTGATGCCCGACGGCACCGAGCTCGGCTCGGGTCCGCCGCTCACCGCGGACGCCGAGCTGCGGCGCGCCGCGGACGGCGAGGCCTTCACGGTGATCGACGACCAGGGGGGTCGGGTGCTGCTGCCGGTGCTCATCGAGCCCGGCACCGCCATCGTGCGTACGACGGTCAGCGAGGCCCAGCTCACCCGCGGCGTCGCGGGGGCCTGGGGCGGCATCATCGGGCTCGGTGTCGTGCTGCTCGTGCTCGCCCTCGTCCTCGCCTCGCGCCTGGGCCGTCGGGTCAGCGAGCCGCTGCTCGAGGTGGCCGGCACCGCCCACCGCCTGCGCGAGGGCGAGCTCTCGGCCCGCGCCGAGGTGCGGGGCACCGAGGAGACCCAGGAGCTGGCCCGCGCGCTCAACGGACTCGCGGAGCGCACCGCCGAGCTGCTGGCCAGCGAGCGCGCCGCCGTCGGCGACCTCTCCCACCGGCTGCGCACGCCGGTCACGGCGCTGCGGCTCGACGCCGAGGCGGTCTCCGAGCCGGAGCTCGCCCACCGCCTCCAGGAGCACATCGCGGTCCTCCAGCGCACCGTCGACGCGATCGTCAAGGAGGCCCGACGCCCCGTGCGGACGGACTTGACACCCACCTGCGACGCCACCGCCGCCGTCGGCGAGCGCACCACCTTCTGGCGGGTCCTCGCCGAGGACCAGGGACGATCGATCACGATCGCGTTGCCCGACGACCCGGCCATGGTCGCCCTCGCCCACGACGACCTCACCGACCTCGTCGACGTCCTGGTCGACAACGTCTTCGCGCACACGCCCGAGGGAGTGCCGCTGGCGGTCTCGTTGCGCGTCGAGGCCGACACCGACCACCGTGCGGCCATGGCCGTCCTGTCGGTCGGCGACGGAGGGCCGGGCTTCGCGAGGGGCGCCCGGACAGGTCGCCCCGGCACCACCGGCCTCGGCCTCGACATCGCACGCCGCACGGCGCTCGATGCGGGGGGCGAGCTGAGGCTGGACCGCGCGCCGTCCGGGGGTGCCCTCGTCGAGGTCACCCTGCCGCTGATGCACGCCTGAGTCCTCAGTCATCGTCGCGGTCGTCGTCCTCGTCGTCCGCGTCGTCCTCGTCCCGGTCGTCGTCCCGGTCGTCGTCCTCGCTGTCGGACGCACCGTCGTCGGACCCACGACCACCGGACGAGCCCGGCACCGGGGCGGCCGCCGGAGCAGGGGCGGGAGCAGGCGCCGGCACCACGACCGTCCGGACCACGTCGCGCACGCAGACCCCCTGCTCGAGGGTGGTGCCCGCAGCGCACGGCGCCCACCGGAAGCGTGTGCCGGGCCGCACCACCTGCGGCCGCACCGGGGTCGCGACCGCGCCAGCGACGGTGGTCGGTGCGCCGAGCGTCGCCAGGTCGTCGGTGGTGGCGCGGTAGGCGGCGACGGCGCCCCCCAGACCGACGACGAGGGAGGCGGCGAGGAGGCTGCTGGTCGACTTCATGCCCCGAGGATGGGCCGCGTGGCCCTAGGGGCACCTCGCGTGAACCTCAAGTCCGGGTCAAATGTGGACATGACCTGAACTTGATGGAGCGATGAGGCGCTCTTGCCGCGACGCGAGCAAGGTTGGCCCCATGAGCACGACGGCCACCAGCAGGGACCGCTTCCGCACCGGTGTCGCCGCTGTCACCGGGCTCGTGGCCGCTGGGGCCATGGCGTCGACCGGCTGGGCGGCCGGCGCCGCGGCTCAGGACTTCACCCAGCAACAGGCACAGCGCCGGGCCGAGCAGCAGGACCGGCAGGCGGTCCAGGACGCACGGGCATCGCGCGCACTGGCCCGTTACAACGCGAGGCTCGCGCGGATCGTCCGACGCCAGTCTGCCGCCCTCCGACCGGCGGTCGTGCTGCGCGAGCGGCCCACCCGGACCCGGGTCACGGTCCGCTACGTCACCGGCGCGGCCGCCTCGTCGTCCTCCGCAGCCAGGCTCGGCGGAGGCGGGACGGTCAGCACCCCGCCCGCCCCGAGCCCGTCCGGCGCAGGCAGCGCGCCCGCGCCGGCGCCCCTCCCCAGCTACACCCCGCCACCACCGCCGCCCGCCCCCTCGAGCGGGTCATGAGCCACTCGGTCGCGGGAGAGGTGGCCGCCCGGTTCCCAGCCCTGGGCACCGAGGTCTTCGTGGCCGTACGACGACCCGCGGAGCTCATCGACGCCCGTCACCTGGCCGAGACCGTGCTGAGCGACGTCGACGAGGTGTGCAGCCGCTTCCGCGACGACTCCGACCTGTGCCGGGCCAACCGGCACCCCGGCCGGTGGGTCGAGGTCGACCCGCTCCTCGTCGAGGCCGTGCGGGTCGCCCGGGACGCCGCCTCCCTGACCGACGGGCTGGTCAACCCGCTGCTGGGCCGCACGCTGGTGCAGCTCGGCTACGACCGAGACTTCCGGCTGCTGGCGCAGCTGGACGAGAGCCACGACGTCGCCGGGGAACCCCCGTCCCCCGACGCGTGGAAGTTGATCGGGCTCGGTGTCGACACCCTGTGTGTACCCCACGGCACCGAGCTCGATCTCGGGGCGACCGGCAAGGCGTGGAGCGCCGACCTGATCGCCTCGGCCTGGGAGGACGCCGGTCTTGGGCCCGCCGTCGTCAGCGTGGGCGGCGACGTGCGCGTCGCCGCCCCCGACGACACCCCGTGGACCGTCGACGTCTGCGAGCACCCCGGCGCCCCGGCCGACGCGACCATCACGCTGTCCCACGGTGGCCTCGCGACCTCCAGCACGCAGGTGCGTCGCTGGACC
>NZ_JANNML010000132.1:0-33249 GCF_031397825.1 Nocardioides sp. | reverse complement strand
ATCGTCGCGCCCGACACCGCGCCGGCGCAGGTCCTGGTGCTCAACGGCCTGCCTTACGACGGGTCCGGGAAGTGACGTGACCTGAGAGCTCGCTTCACGTCACCGGCGACAGCCGCGGTGGAAGAGGCGCGACTTCTTCGTGTCCTGCGCGGCCGTCGACGGGTGATGTCGCCAGAGGGCGAGTCGACTGCTCGACCGCAACTCGTCGAGCGGCAGCCCCGGGAAGCGAGCAGCGACCGCGCCTAGACGACAGTGACCTGCTCGGCGACTGCCCGCTCCTTGGCCTCGGCGATCGCGTCGACCGTGGGCGAGGTGTGCACCCGATGGGCGACGCAGGCTCGACGACGATCCGGCCCGGCGACACAGGCGACGCGTGACGACGACTGCACCCCGCCGGATGCTTCTCCCACGGAACGTGTCGGTGGAGTGGTTCCAGGCGACAAGCGCGACCTCGACCTGGGTCGGACGGTCGAAGCATCTCCCCCCAGAGCTGCCGCTATTGGTCTCGCTCGGCGGTCTCCGGGTCCTCGAACGACTCGGCGTCTGGGGCCGTGCCCCAGCCATCGCAGATGCACCACTCCAGCTCCACTTCTGCGAAGGGGCTGACACGAGATCCTGCGGAACGCCCGCTCGGCCGGACTTCCCACCAGGTGCGCCCGAGCAGCTGGCGACTACTTGGTGGCTTCCATCATCTGCCGCAGCTCCTTCTTCAGGTCGGAGATCTCGTCGCGCATCCGGGCGGCGACCTCGAACTGCAGCTCGGCGGCGGCGGCCTTCATCTGGTCGGTGAGCTCCTGGATGAGTGAGGCGAGCTCGGAGCTCGGCATCCCGGCCAGGTCCTTGGCGTGCTGGCCGGACGCGGCCTTGGACAATCCGGGGACCGGCTGCTTGGCCTTCACTCCCCCGGCCCGGCCCTTGGCCGCCGTGCCGGCCCAGGTCTCGAGGAGCTCCTGGGTGTTCTCGTCCTCGCGGGCCAGCATCTCGGTGATGTCGGCGATCTTCTTGCGCAGCGGGGTGGGGTCGATGCCGTGCTCGGTGTTGTAGGCGACCTGGATCGCGCGACGACGGTTGGTCTCGTCGATCGCCCTCTCCATGGACGGGGTGATCTTGTCGGCATACATGTGGACCTGGCCCGACACGTTGCGAGCGGCTCGGCCGATAGTCTGGATGAGGGACTTGTCGGAGCGCAGGAAGCCCTCCTTGTCGGCGTCGAGGATCGAGACCAAGGACACCTCCGGCAGGTCGAGGCCCTCGCGGAGCAGGTTGATGCCGACCAGCACGTCGTACTCGCCCAGGCGCAGGTCGCGCAGGAGCTCGATGCGCTTGAGGGTGTCGACCTCGGAGTGGAGGTAGCGGGTGCGGATACCGGCGTCGAGGAGGTAGTCGGTGAGGTCCTCGGACATCTTCTTGGTCAGCGTCGTGACCAGGACCCGCTCGTGCTTGTCGGCCCGGGTGCGGATCTCGTGGATCAGGTCGTCGATCTGACCCTTGGTCGGCTTGATGACGACCTCCGGGTCGATCAGGCCGGTCGGACGGATGATCTGCTGGACCGTGTCGGGCTGACCGTCGGGTCCGGTGACCTTGTCGAGCTCGTAGTTGCCGGGCGTCGCCGAGAGGTAGATCGTCTGGCCGATCCGCTCGAGGAACTCCTCCCAGCGCAGGGGCCGGTTGTCCATCGCGCTGGGCAGCCGGAAGCCGTGGTCGACCAGGTTGCGCTTGCGCGACATGTCGCCCTCGTACATCCCGCCGATCTGCGGCACCGCCACGTGCGACTCGTCGACCACGACGAGGTAGTCCTCGGGGAAGTAGTCGAGCAGGCAGTTGGGCGCCGAGCCGCGCGAGCGGCCGTCCATGTGCATCGAGTAGTTCTCGATGCCGGAGCAGGACCCGACCTGCCGCATCATCTCGACGTCGTAGGTCGTGCGCATGCGCAGGCGCTGCGCCTCCAGGAGCTTGCCCTGCTTCTCGAAGGTCGCGAGCTGCTCCTCGAGCTCTGCCTCGATGCCGGCGATCGCCCGCTCCATCCGCTCCGGGCCGGCGACGTAGTGGGTCGCGGGGAAGACGTAGAGCTCGGTGTCCTCGGTGAGCACCTCACCGGTGACGGGGTGGAGCGACATCAGCCGCTCGATCTCGTCGCCGAAGAACTCGATGCGGACCGCGTGCTCCTCGTAGACCGGGAAGATCTCCAGGGTGTCGCCTCGGACCCGGAAGGTGCCACGGGTGAAGGACATGTCGTTGCGCGTGTATTGGATCTCGACGAGCTGGCGCAGGATCGAGTCGCGGTCGCGCTCCTCGCCCACACGCAGCCGCAGCATGCGGTCGACGTACTCCTGGGGGGTGCCGAGGCCGTAGATGCAGGAGACCGTCGAGACGACGATGACGTCGCGGCGGGTCAGCAGCGAGTTGGTCGCCGAGTGCCGCAGTCGCTCGACCTCCTCGTTGATGGAGGAGTCCTTCTCGATGTAGGTGTCGGTCTGGGGGACGTAGGCCTCGGGCTGGTAGTAGTCGTAGTAGGAGACGAAGTATTCGACCGCGTTCTCCGGGAAGAGCTGGCGCAGCTCGTTGGCGAACTGGGCGGCCAGCGTCTTGTTGGGCTGGAGCACCAGCATCGGGCGCTGCACCTGCTCGGCCACCCACGCGACCGTCGCGGTCTTGCCCGTGCCTGTGGCACCGAGCAGCACGACGTCCTGGACCCCGCCGTTGATGCGCTTGGTGATCTCCTTGATCGCCGCCGGTTGGTCGCCGCTGGGCTCGTAGTCGGCCTCCACGTGGAAGGGCGCGACGCGGCGCTCGAGGTCGGTGACAGGACGCATGGATCCAGCCTACGGGCGGCCACCGACAGTGCCCCGTAGCCGTCAGCGGCGCACCGTTCGGCGTGCTCCTCCTGACCGCCGTGTCGGGGTCCGTCGACAGCGAGGCCGTGTCGGGAGAAACGGCTCCATCGGAACCACGACCAACGTCAGCGAGGGTGTGAGCCACGTCATCGAAAGTGCATAAGTTTCTTCCCAAACTTGGGGATGACTTTAGGGTTAATAGTCTGAACCAGCACATGACGACCGGACCCAGGCCCGGGCGTCGTCCATCGTGGACTGGTCGCGACACAGACATGGGGTCTGCCTTGAACGACAACGATGCCGCACGCCGTGAGCGGGCCCTCGCGAGCCTCGGCCTCGCTGAGACGATGGGATCGGCACGACTGAACAGGATCACCGACCTGGTCACCCAGGCACTCGGGCTCCCGATCAGCACCGTGACCGTCCTCGACGGGGACCGGGCCAGCTTCCCCGCCAGCACCGGCACCGACGGCGAGGACATGGCGGTGAGCGACACCTTCTGCGAGGTGACCCAGGCCCTCGGCGCGACGGTCGTGGTCGAGGACGCCCGCCTCGACGACCGGTTCTCCGAGAAGCGTGCCGTCCAGGAGGACGGCATCAGGTTCTACGTAGGGCAACCGCTGCGCGACGTCCACGGCACGGTCGTCGCTTCGCTGTGCATGGCGGACATGGAGACCAGGACCCTCAGGGACGAGGAGCTCGCGCTCTTCCTCGAGCTCGCGTCGTGGGCCGAGCAGGAGCTCGTCGGAGCCGCCGAGATGCGGCTGGCCGGCGAGGCGCAGTCGGCCCTCCTGCCGCCGGGGCCCGTCTCGCACGGGGTGTGGCGCATCGAGGGCAACTGCGTGCCGGCCTCCGCCATCGGTGGCGACTTCTACGACTACGACATCTCCACCCACGTCGCGTCCGTGCGCCTGGGCGACGTGATGGGCAAGGGCACCGCAGCAGCCCTGATCGGCGCCGGCGTGCGTGCCTGCCTGCGGGGCACCAACGACGCGATCAACGCGGGCGTCGACCTCGGGGTCACCGTCACCCGCGCAGCCCGGGTGATGGAGCCCGACCTGGAGCGCACGTCCGCCTTCTCGACCCTGTTCGAGGCTGCGGTCGACCTGGAGGACGGGACGCTGCGCTACGTCGACGCGGGCTCGGGCCTCGCGCTGCTGGTGCGGTCCGAGGGCGAGGTGGTGCACCTCCTGGGCCAGGACCGACCGCTCGGCATCCTCCCGGGCGACCACTGGACCGAGCACCGCGACGAGGTCCGGCCGGGTGATCGCCTGGTCGTCTTCAGCGACGGCCTCCTCGACCTCGTGGGCGACAGCCCCGGCTGGGTGGACCGGGTCAGCGCCCTGGTCCGGAAGTACGACGATCCGGCCGACCTGATCGCCGAGGTGTCCGAGCAGAGCCGGCTGCTCTCGACCATCGACGACGTCACCATCGTCGTGCTCTCCTGCGCAACGGGAGAGTGAGGTCCGTGTCCAGGCGACTGCTGCTCATCCGCGTCATCGTCGTGCTCGTGGCGCTGACCGGGATCAACTACGTGACGTGGCGATGGCTCTTCTCGATCAACTTCGACGCGTGGTACATCGGCATCCCCCTCGTGATGGCCGAGACCTTCTCGCTCGTCGACTCACTCCTGTTCGGACTGGGCATCTGGAGGCTCAAGGAGCGACCCACACCTCCGGCACCGGAGGACGGCCTCACCGTGGACGTCCTGATCACCACCTACAACGAGCCCATCGACCTCGTGATGCGGACGGCCATCGCAGCGAAGGCGATCCGCTACCCCCACCGGACCTGGGTGCTCGACGACGGCAACCGACCCGAGATGCGGGCCGCCGCCGAGGAGCACGGCATCGGCTGGATCACCCGCTCCGAGGAGTGGGCCAACATGCCGCGGCACGCCAAGGCGGGCAACCTGAACAACGCCCTCGTCCAGACCGATGGGGAGTTCCTGCTGATCCTGGATGCCGACCAGGTGCCGACACCGCGGATCCTCGACGAGACACTGGGCTACTTCCGCGACGAGCGGATGGGCCTGGTCCAGACACCGCAGTACTTCGTCAACGTCCCCGCCAGCGATCCGCTCGGCAGCCAGGCTCCGCTCTTCTACGGGCCGATCCAGCAGAGCAAGGACGGCTGGAACGCGGCGTTCTTCTGCGGCTCCAACGCCGTCATCCGACGCGAGGCCCTGGTGCAGATCGGCGTGGCGCGCTACGCGGGCGAGATCGCCCTGCGCGTCTACCAGACGCTCTACTTCGGGAAGTCGGTGCTGCGCAAGGCCCGCAAGCAGGTTCCCAAGGACGAGACGGTGACGCGCGAGGCGCTCGCGGAGGTCGAGGCCCTGGTCAAGGACGCACGCAAGCAGCTGGCCGCCGGTGAGGCCCTGTTCGACGTCACCTACACCTTCCAGCGCAACGTGGACACGGTCCGCCGCCGGATGGTGGACGCCGACATGGCGGCCCTCGCGGCAGACCTGGAGGAGATCGCCACCCTCGAGTCCCTGGAAGGCAGCGCGGACTTCTCCGTGGACGACAACCAGGAGGCCCTGCGGCAGATGTCGCAGCGAGACTGGTCTCCGATGGGCGCTATCGAGTCCGTCACCAAGCTCGTCGACGCGGTCGACGTCGACCGTGGCGGGGAGGCCCAGGCGGTGATGCCGATGGCGACCATCAGCGTGACCGAGGACATGGCCACCTGCATGAGGATGCACAGCCTCGGGTGGAAGTCGGCCTACCACGACGACCCGCTCGCGTTCGGGCTCGCGCCCGAGGATCTCGAGACCATGCTCACCCAGAGGCTGCGGTGGGCGCAGGGCACGATGCAGGTGCTCTTCCGCGAGAACCCGCTGAGTCAGAAGCGCCTGACCTGGGCGCAGCGCCTCATGTACTTCTCGACGATGTGGAGCTACCTCTCAGGCTTCGCGGCCGTCGTCTACCTGGTCGCTCCCATCCTGTTCCTGGTCTTCGGCACGCTGCCCGTCGAGGCCCTCTCCAGCGACTTCTTCATCCGGCTCGTGCCGTTCCTGGTGATCAACCAGCTGCTGTTCGTGGTGGTCTCGGCAGGTCGTCCCACGTGGCGGGGCCAGCAGTACTCCCTGGCCCTGTTCCCCACGTGGATCAAGGCCTTCACGACCGCCTTCGGCAACGTCTACCTGGGACGCAGCCTCGACTTCGCGGTCACTCCGAAGGAGAAGCGCTCACCTACCGGACCCGCCTACCACCTGATCCGTCCTCAGCTGATCGCCATCGGAGCACTGCTCGTCGCGGTCGTCATCGGCACCTTCCGGGTGATCATCGGCGATGCCGAGCTCCTGCCCACCCTGTTCAACTTCCTATGGGTGGGGTTCGACCTGGCCCTCCTCTCCGTCATCGTCAAGGCGGCTCGCTATCGGGGCTTCGAGCCCGGCGACGCCGCCCACATCCCCGGTGCCGCACCAGCGCGGCACGACAAGCAAGGAGCATCATGATCGAGTTCGACGTCCGGACCCTCGAGTCCGGAGTGGGAGCGGTGACCCCTCGGGGCCGGCTCAACATGGTCGCCGCCCGTCAGCTGAAGGACATCCTGACCACGCTGTCCTCCGACGGGGTGCACCAGATCGTGGTCGACCTCGCCGAGACGACCTTCGTCGACTCGTCCGGCCTGGGGGCGCTGATCGGCGGGGTCAAGAGCACCCGCCAGATGGGTGGGGACCTGCGCATCGTGCGGCCCACGGAGCCCGTCCTCGCGGTCCTGCAGATCACCAACCTGGACAAGATCCTTCGTCCCCGCGATTCGGTGGAGCTCGCGTTCCATGAGTGATGCGCGGATGGGTGACCTGACGGGGCACCTGGAGCTCTCGGCCCCCGCGTCGGTGGAGAGCATCGATCTGACCCACACCCTGCTCGAGCACCTGTGGCAGCAGAACCCCCAGGTCGACCCGGCGTGCCGCCTTCGGGTCGAGACGGCGGCCATCGAGGTGATGGCGAACATCGTGGAGCACGCCTTCAAGCACGACGGGTCGCTCGCCGAGACGCGGGGCAGCCGTCGGCTCACCACCACCCTCGGTGTGCATGCGGACGGCGTCGTCGTCGGGTTCTGCGACGACGGGCGGCCAGCTGAGATCGACCTCAGCACGGTCACCATGCCGGACGAGACAGCCGAGTCGGGACGAGGGCTGGCGATGGCGCTGGCCGCCGTCGACGAGCTGGTCTACGACCGGCGCGACGGCCGCAACTACTGGAGCCTGCTGTGCGCGATCTGAACGACCCCCAGCACGGGCGGCGGGCATGGCACGCCCGACTCGTGCGGAGAGCCAGTGCTCTTGCGACCCTCGTCGCGCTGACGACGGGCGGTGCCCTGGCTCCGGCTTACGCGGGCGAGGGTGCGCTCCCTGCTCCGAGTGCCGGGCAGCCGTGGTTCGGCGCCGAGCTGGACCTGCGAAACGACTCCATGGCGCGTTACACCGAGCGCCTCGACTCCCGGGTGGCGCTCGTCGCCGGGTCCATCACGTACCCCCTCGACAGGTCCGCTCGGCAGGCTGTCACCGACCTGTCGCGGCAGGCATCAGCCAACAAGGCCGTGGTGGTCCTCGCGCTGCAGCCGTCGACTCCCCTCGAGCAGCTCGGCGCGCTCGACGCTCGTCGCCTCGTCACGGCGCTCAACTGGCTGACGGAGCGTCACGGCACTCGCTTCCTGCTGCGGTTCGCGCCCGAGATGAACGGCTCGTGGACCCCGTGGGGCCAGCGACCGCGGGCCTACGTAGCCGCATTCCGCGACCTGGCCGATGCCGTGCACACCGGCTCGTTGGCAGCCGAGACGGTGTGGGCGCCGGCCTACGGAGCGGGGTACCCCTTCGGTGGGTCGATCAATGACGTCGTGCGCGGAGCCGTCGTGGGTTCGACGGTCTCCCCGGCGGAACGTCGAGCCCTGGACACCGACGCGAACGGTCGGCTCGACGAGCAGGACGACCCCTACGCGCCGTACTTCCCCGGAGACGAGGCCGTCGACTGGGTGGGGCTCTCGGTCCTGCGCTACGGCGTGCGCCAGCGCTTCGGCGACAACACGCTACCGGGGCGCGACGAGCTGAAGGATCGCCTCGACGACCGGTTCGGCTATGCCCGCGCGACCGACCGTGAGTCGTTCTACACCCGCTACGCCGACCGGGCAGGTCACCCGATGCTCCTGCTCACCGGCGCCCTCTACAACCCTCAGGGGCCGGGCGTCGCCGAGCGTGCCCTCAAACGGGCCTGGCTGCAACGGGTGGCGAACGCCGTGCGGTTCCGCCCCCAGATCCGGGCGGTGGTCTGGCTCGAGGACACCCGCTTCGAGCCCGAGGCCGACAGCATCGTGCGCTGGGGGCTGGCACCCCAACGCGGGCTCGGACGACAGATGGCCGCAGCACTCGAGGCCGGACCGTTCGACCTCGGACCGGTCGCACCCGTGGCCGTGGCGGACTCCGGTCCCGCCGGTGCCGCCGGTCGACCGGGAGCCGTCCCGGACGCGTCGTCGGGCGACGACTCCCGCCGGGACGACACCGAGGCGTCCTCGCGTCGCGCCCAGGGCGCCTTCGGCCTGTCACTGCCGGAGCTGTCCGCCCTCGGGGCCGCGACGCTGCTCCTGGTCGGCGGCATCGCCGCACTGCGCTACCGGCGTCGACAGATGCGGCCACCCTGGCTCTGAGTCAGAGCAGCGGTCGCAGCGGGGCGAGGAAGTACTCGGTGAACTTGCGGTGCAGGTCGCGGGCCTCCCACTCGAGGCTGGTCAGCTCCAGGCAGTCTGGTGCGCCTGGGCGACTTCATGGGCAAGGGCACGGCGGCCGCACTCATCGGGGCCGGGGTCCGGGCCTCCCTGCGCGGCACGCATGACGCGGTCCACGCGGGTGGTGGACCGCATCAGCACGCTGGTCCGCAAGTACGACGACCCGGCCGAGCTGGTCGCCGAGGTGGCGGAGCAGAGCCGGACGCTGTCGAGCGTCGACGACGTCACCATCGTCGTCGTCTCACGCGCCGCCTGAGACACTGTCGCCCCACCTCCTCCGGACGAGAGATCAACGATGACGCACCCTTCTCGGGCCTCGGTCGGCGCCGCCATCAGCGTCGGCATCCTCCTCCTGGCAGCGCTGGTCGGTTTCTCCCAGCTCGGCGGCACCAGCACCGACCCTAGATCAGAGGTCCGGGCGGCGGCGGCCGTCGCCCAGGCTGCTGCGGACCTCGAGGAGGGTCGGGCCGGCAGCGCAGGTTGCCGCAGGTTCGTCGTCGCGACCACGAGCGCCGACGTCGACAACGCGCTGGCGGAGATCAGCGCGGCCGGGGTCTTCGCCGAGGGGACCCCGGGCGAGGACGGGTTCTACGACTACCTGGACTCCGAGCGGGTGCTGAGCGCCCTCGAGGCCTACGTCCCCGCTATCGCAGCCATCGCCGAGACCGAGCTCCTGCCCGAGGACCAGTTCGCCATCTACACCCGCATCCTCACCATCACCCAGAACCTCCGCACCGAGCTCGGTGGCGGCTCCGGCTACGCCGCCCCGGTCTCGTCGGCCGAGGCGCTCGGGCAGGCGATGGGTGAGGCCCGGACCCTGTGCCGAGCCGCCGGCTGAGCCCCGTCAGAGCAGCGGTCGCAGCGGGGCGAGGAAGTACTCGGTGAACTTGCGGTGCAGGTCGCGGGCCTCCCACTCGAGGCTGGTCAGCTCCAGGCAGTTGCCCTCGTCGGTGGAGAAGATCTGCTCCAGCTGCTTGGCCAGCGACTCGTCGATGAACTCGACGTTGATCTCGTAGTTGCCGGTGAGGCTGAGCCGGTCGATGTTGGCCGTCCCCACGGTGGTCCACGTGCCGTCGACGGTGGCGGTCTTGGCGTGGACCATCGCGTCCTTGTAGCGGAAGATCCGCACGCCCGAGTCGAGCAGCTGGGTGAAGTAGCCGCGCGAGATCCAGTCGGCCACGATGTGGTTGGACTTCAGCGGCAGCAGCAGCCGCACGTCGACCCCGCGCTGGGCGGCGTGGCGCATCGCGTCGACGAAGTCCTGGTCGGGCGTGAAGTAGGCGGTCGTGATCCACACGTTGCGGCTGGCGCGGTTGATCGCCTCGATGTACATCGACCGGATGGGGAACATCCAGAGCCGCGGCACGTTGCGCTGCACCCGGATCTGAGGCTCCCAGGTGGACGCGGTCTCCAGCAGCAGCGGGCGCTCGCTGTGCCGGATCCGGCGCCGCCTGTTGAGGTTCCAGAAGTCGGCGAAGGCGCGCTTGAGGTCCCACACGGCCGGGCCGGTGATCCGCACGTGGGTGTCGCGCCACTCGGTCTCGTAGGCCGAGCCGATGTTGTAGCCACCCACGAAGCCGGTGTTGTCGTCGACGACGAGGATCTTGCGGTGGTCGCGGCCGTAGCGGCTGAGGTCGAAGAAGCGCCAGCCGGCGGCGTAGACGGGGTAGCGCAGCACCAGCATGTTGTCCGGGAAGCGCTTGAACACCGGGGACACGACGAGGTTGGCGAAGCCGTCGTAGATGCAGTAGACCTCGACGCCGCGGTCGGCCGCTGCCGCGAGCGCGTCCTTGAACCGCTCGCCCGTCGCGTCGCCCTTCCAGATGTAGGTCTCGAAGAGGATCTGCTTCTTCGCGCCCTCGATGGCCGCGATCATGTCGTCGTAGAGGTCCTTGCCGAACGTGTACGTCGTCACCGACCCGAAGCCGACCTCGACCGTGCTGGGGGCACTCACCGGGAAGGGCTTGGGCTTCTTGCCGCGGCGCCGGTAGGAGTCGACCAACGACATCACGATCGCGACCCCGAGCTGGACGCTCAGCACGGTCAGCAGGGTCTTGCGGGCGACGGTCAGGAGCCGCGTGGCGGAGGGGCGGCGCAGGGACACGTCGGACAATCTAGCGAGTCACTCGGCGACCAGGTTGTTGACCTGCACCTCGTCGACGAGCCAGTCGCCGTCCTGACGCACCATCTCGAAGGTGACCCGGGGTTGGTCGAGCTTGCTGCCGTCCTCCCCCTGCGAGCTGATCTCCTGGTCGACGAAGAGAAGGACCCGGGCGTGGGTCTCGTCCTCGAGGACCGTGGCCGCGTCGACGACGGTGCCGCGAGCGGTCGCCTCGAGCTCCTTGATCAGGGCGACGGCGTTGGTCGACGCGGCGGTGAAGAACTCCTGGAACTCCTGCGTCCCGGCGTCCTCGACCCAGGCGAAGTCCGCGTCGACGGTGCGGAAGTCGTAGGACGTCATCTCCACGACCGCCGAGCGTGCGGCGGCCTCCGCGTCGGCCCGGGACGTCTCGAGGGCGCTGACCTCCTGGCGGTCGCGCCACAGCAGCACGTTGACCACCAGCGACGCCACCAGGGCACCGACCAGCAGGAGCCCCGCCACCCGCGAGCGCGTCATCGGACGGGACCCGGGGCGTGGGCGGCGCCGCGCTGGAGCGTGCTGAAGGACGCCGAGCAGCGCGCGTCCTCGACGAGCGGCCGTCGATCGGAGTTGCGCGGGCTGCGACGCGAGGTCCCGTAGTCGCACCGGGGGTTCTGGTCGGCGATGAGCTGGAGGTCGAGCTCGCCATCCTTGATGGACTCGGCGAGCGCACCGAGGCCGCCGGGATAGGCCTGCAGGAGCGCGCGCAGGTGGGGGTCGTGGGACGCGAGGATGTCGGTCAGGGAGACCCCGACGGACAAGAAGCTGGGCAGCACCCGCTGAGCATCTCGCACCAACCTGTCGAGCGACTCGAGCTGGGCCGGGGCGCGCCGGAGCGTGCGGCGCAGCTCGGGGTCGTAGTCGCGCAGGAACGCCGCGAGCTCCCAGGCCGAGGTGGCCAGGCTGCGCAGGTCGCCCTCCTGGTCCGGGGCGATGTCGAGGATCCGGTCGCTGTTGACGAGCAGACGCTCCGTCTCGGGCCAGATCCGGTCCAGGTCGGCCAGGAGCACCGCCCCCTGGTCGACGAGGCGACCGAGGTCGTCGCCGGTGCCCTTCAGCCCCGTGCTCAGCTCCACCAGGAGGCGGCGCAGGGCGCGGTCGTCGATCTGGCGCAGCACCTTGTTGACCGCAACCACCGTGGAGCCGAGGCTCTGGGGCAGGTCGGTCGCCACGGCGGTGACGACGTCGCCCGAGGCGAGGTAGGGACCGGCCGACGAGGTGGGCTGGAAGTCGAGGTACTGCTCCCCCACCGGCGACAGGCTGCGCACCTGGGCGAGCGAGTCCCGCGGCACCTCCGTGCCGGAGCGCAGCCGCAGGGACACCTCCACTCCCTCGGAGGTCATGTCGATCGAGGAGACCTTGCCGATCTTGACCCCGCGGTAGGTGACGGCCGACCCCTCGAAGAGCCCGCCCGTCGCGGGGAGCTCCACGGTCACCGCCACGGGCCGGGCCGTCAACGGTTGGTCGAGCACCGCAGCGAAGAGGTAGGCGACGCCGACCGCGAAGACGGCGATGACGCCGACGAGGCTGAGGTAGAGCGAGCTGCCGAGGACGGAGCGGAGAAGCCTCATGCGTCACCTCCGAGCAGGCCGCCGAGCGTGAGCCCGTCGAGGACGCCGTCGACCGGCCCGTTCCCGGGTCCGGCTCCGGGCAGGCCCGGCACGTCCGGTAGGCCCGGCACGTCCGGCAGCCCCGGCAGTGGCGGGAGGCCGAGGAGGTCCAGCAGGCCACCGAGGTCGGGAAGGGCGATCTCGTCGAGGCGGATCGCGAGGCTGATCGAGACGTAGTCGCCGGGCACGACGTCGTCCACGACCTCCCCGAGGGTGATCAGCCGCTCGAGCGAGACGGCGTAGTCGGCGCGGTTGACGGCCAGCTCGTCGAGCACGGGCCCCGCCTGGTCGACGATCTGAAGCAGCTGGCGGCGGGTCTGGGCGACGGTGGCGCTGGCCGACGTCGAGAACGACTCGATCTCCTCGAGCAGCCGGGTGAAGCCGGGCGTCTGTTGTCGCAGCACCCGCGCGGCCGGCCGGATCTCTCGGACCGCGCGGTTGATGACGTCCTCGCGCTCGCGCAGCGTGACCGCGACCGATCGCAGCGACCGCAGGGCCAGGTCGATGTCGGCGGTGCTGGCGTTGGCCTCGGTCAGGAAGACACGGGAGCGGTCGAGCAGGGAGCGCACGGTCCCCTCACGGCCGCCGACGATGGTGTTGAGCTCCTCGGTGACGGTCTGGAGCTGCGCCAGCCCGCCACCGTTGACGAGCAACGAGGCCTGCGCGAGCGCGTCCTCGACGGTCGGTGCCGTGCTCGTGTCGTCGAGGGTGAGCTCGGCCCCGTCCTCGAGCACCGCCCCGCGCCGGGGGTTGGTGATGTCGACGAACAGCTCGCCCAGCGGCGTCGTGTAGCGCAAGCGGGCGGTCGCGCCCTGGCGCAGCTCGGCGTCGGTGCGGACCAGCATCTCGGCCTGGGCGGTGAAGTCGACCGCGGTGACGTCCTGCACCTTGCCGCTGTCGACGCCGTTGACCCTGACCGTCGCGCCCTCGGAGAGGTTGAGGGCCTCGGTGAAGTCGGCCGTGACCGTGATCGTGTCGCCGGAGACCCCGGTGCCGGGGAGCGGCAGGTCGTCGATGGTGGCGCTGCAGCCCGTCGCGGCCAGCAGGACGAGCGCTGCCGCGAGTGGCGTCGTACGACGAGTCATCGGGCCGCCTCCTGCCCTGCGGCCGCAGGGGTGCGGGCGGCGGGCGCGCGGTTGCCGGGATCGGTGCCGCCGATGAGCTCGCACAGCTGGAGCGGCAGGCGTGCGCAGAGGTCGCCGAGCTCGGCCCCGAGCGGGAGGAGGTAGGTGGGCTGGAAGCGCACCGGCAGCTGACCGCCGTCGGGGACGCGCTCGAGGTTCTGCAGGGCCAGCGGGAAGACCTCGAGGATCGAGGTCAGGTCGCGCTGCTTGGCCATGATCGTCTCCATCAGGTCGGTCGTGCCCCCGAGGGCCCGCACGACCTGGGCCCGGTTGGCCACGGCGAAGTCGGCGACCACGGTCACGGCCCGGTCGAGCGAGCGCAGGGCGGTGCGGAAGCTCTCGCGCTGGTCGGCGAGGAGCCGGGAGCCGAGGGAGACCTGGCGCACGAAGGTGCGCACCGTCTGCTCGTTGGCCGCGATCGTGCCGACCAGGGTGTCGAGCGACTCCACCGTGCTGGTGAAGTCCCCACGTTGACCCGCGACCCCGTCGACGGCCTCGGCCAGGGCACGGATGCTGTCGTTGACCAGCTGACCGTTGCCCCGCAGGGCCCCGTCACCGCTCTCGATGAAGCGCCGCACGGCGTCGGTGGTCTCCTGCGAGCCCGCGATGCCGGTGGCGAACTCGTTGAGCGCGCCCAGCACCTCGTCGAAGTCGACAGGCGTGCGGGTGCGGTCGAGCCCGATGGTGTCGCCGTCGTCGAGCCGGGCGCCGCCGTCGTAGACCGGGGTCAGCTCGACGTAGCGGTCGGTGGCCACCGACCGGGCGACGACCACGGCGCCCACGTCGGCCGGCACGGCGCGCTCGCCGTCGATCTCGATGACCACGCGGACCTGCTCCCCGTCCGGCTCGATCGAGCTGATCTCGCCGACGGGCACACCGAGCACGCCCACGTCGTTGCCGACGAACAGGCCCGCCGTGTCGGGCAGCAGCACGGTGACCTCGATGGTGTCGTCGCCCACCAGGGGCACGCCGCACCCGGCGAGGGCGGTGACCAGGGCCGCGGCGAGGCCGAGCCCCAGGTTGCGGCGCAGGACCTGGCGGGGACCGGCACGCATCAGCAGCCTCCCGTCAGCTGGCAACGGGTGTCGTCGGCCGGGAGGACCGGGTCGTCGAGGTAGAGGTCGGCGTAGGGACCGCTGCCCGTGGCGTTGGCGATGTAGCGCACGGCGGGTGCCATCACGCGCAGGACGTTCTTCAACGAGCGGTCCTGGGAGTTGAGGGCGCGCAGCGCCTGGTTGAGGTCGCGCAGGGCCGGCTGCACGCTGCCCTGGGTCTGCGTGACGATCGCGGTCAACGCCCGGGACAGCTCGGTGGTCTCGGACAGCAGCCGCCGGATCGCCCGACGGCGGTCGGTGACCTCCGTCAGCACCAGGGTCGTCTGCTCCATGAGCGCGACGATGTCGGTGCTGCTGGTGGACAGCTGGTCGGTCACGCTGCGGGCGGCCCGCAGCAGCGCGCCGGTCTGGTCGGAGCGCCGGGTGACCACCTCGGAGAGCCGGGCCACGCCCTCGAGTGCCGGCCCCACGTCGTCCCCCGCGGCCGACAGGGTCCTGCTCGCCTCGGTGAGCGCCCGGGCCAGCACGACCGGGTCGAGCTCCTCGAGCCTGGTCGTGCCGTTCTCGATGACGTCCTGGAGGTTGTAGGGCACCGAGGTGCGCGCCAGCGGGATCTCTCCCCCGGCCAGCTCGCCCTCACCGCGCGGGTCGACCTCGAGGTAGTGCGTGCCGAGCAGCGTCGCCACCTTGACGGCCGCCCGGGTCTCGGAGCCCAGCTCGATCTCCTCGTCGACGACGAAGGTCACCACCACGTCGGTGTCACCCAGCTCGACCTTGGTCACCTTGCCGACGTCGACACCGTGCACCTGCACCGACTCCCCCTCGCGCAACCCCGCCGTGTGCTCCAGGACCGCGCGGTAGGAGGTCGTGCCGAACGAGACGACACTGAGTGCGACCACGCCCAGGGCGAGCGCGAGCCCGAGCATCAGCGCGACGAGGCCGACCTTGAAGGGGTCACGGGTGGCGAGCGGCTTCATCGGCAGACCTCCGACCAGGGGCCGTTGCTGCCGGCCGGGTTGAACGTGCGGCCGCCGACCTCGAAGGACAGCGAGCAGAGGTAGACGTTGAGCGCGTTCTCGTAGGAGGTGGCGCGGCCGAGGGCCTCGAACGTCTGCCCGAAGGAGCGCAGGGCCTCGTTGAGCTGCCCGCGGGTCCTGGCCATCGTCGCGGCGACGACGACGAAGCGGCGCAGCGCGCGCACGGCCGGGTCCTTCACGTCGCGGAGCAGGTCGGACGTCGAGCCCACCAGCCGGCTCACACCGTCGATGGACGCACCGATCGACCGCCTGTCGCGGGCGAGGCCGGTCATCAGGGCCCGCAGCTCGGTGACGGTGGCGCTCAGCTCGGTGCCCCGACCGGCGAGGTTGTCGAGGACCGGGGTGAGGTTGGTGAGGACCTCCCCGATCAGCTGGTCGCGGTCCGCGACGAAGCCGGTCAGCTCGGTGGTCTGCTGGAGCAGGGCCTCCACCGTCCCGCCCTCCCCCTGGAGGACCTTCACCATGGAGGTCGCCAAGGCGTTGACGTCCGCGGGCTGCAGGACCTCGAAGAGCGGGCGGAAACCGTTGAGCAGCTCGGTCAGGTCGAAGCCCGGGTCGGTGCGATCGACCGGGACCAGCGAGTCGGCCGGCAGCACAGCACCGCGCCGCCCGGCCTGCACCAGCGCGAGGTAACGCTGGCCGAGCAGGTTCTGGTAGCGCATGACGACCTTGGTGGTGTCGAGCAGCGCCTGGGTCTGCTGCAGGTCGAAGCCCACCCGGGCACCGTCGTCCTCGACCTCGATCGACTCCACCCGTCCGACGCGCACCCCGGCGACCTTGACGTCGTCGCCGACCCGCAGACCGCTGACGTCCTCGAACATCGCGTCGTAGCCGCGGGTGTCGCCGTCGACGCCGTTGTTCATCGTGTTGACGAGCAGGAGCAGCAGGAACCCGGCGGTCACGGCGACGGCGGCGAACTTGATGCCGATCCCGCGCAGGCCGGTCATCGGCCCCCCTCGGCGACCATGCGGCTGAAGGTCGCCCCGTCGAGCCGGCTGGAGGCCCGCGACGAGTCCCCACCGCCGTACGACGGACGGTCGCCGCGGGTGTAGTAGTCCGGCGCGTCGAGGCGCAGCGACCCCGCGGTGCGGACGAAGCCGTTGCTGATCGTGGTCGGGAAGCGGTCGCCGAGCAGGATGTTGGTCGCGATCGAGCCGCCGATCCCGGCGCGACGGTTGTCGTAGACGGCGTCCAGGACGATCGCGGCGTTGTCGACGAACCGCACCAGGTCGGCCCGGTTGTCGTCGAGGAAGTCGCTGCCGCTGCGTGCCAGGGCGGTGCCGCCGCTGATGATGGCGGTGATGGCGGCCTGCTGGGTCACGACGGTGTCGAGCGTGACGAGCCCGTCCTCGGTGGCCTGGAGCAGGTCGGGTGCGATCTCGTCGACGATGCGCAGGTTGTCGGCCAGGCCGCGCAGGTCGGAGCGCAGCAGCGGGAGGCGCGGGTTGAGGCGGGCCAGGTAGGCGTCGGCGGTCTCGATGACCTGGCCGACCTGCTCGCCGCGGCCGTCGAGCGCGGCGGCCGCGGAGCCGATCGCCGAGGCGAGCTCCGCCGGACCCAACGCCTTGACCAGGCGGTCGATGTCGTCGAGCGCCTGCTGGAGCTCCAGGGTGCCCTGCGTGCGGTCGGCGGGGATCACCGCGCCCTCGACCAGCCCGACCGTCGAGATCCCGCCGTGCGTGACCAGGTCGACGAAGGTCGTGCCGAAGACGGTCGCGGGCAGGATGCGGGCGACGACGTTGTTGGGCACGCGCCCGAGGGCCTCCTCCCTGAGGGCCATGTCGACCCGGACCCCGCCGTCGGGTCCGCGGTCGACTCGCGTGACCCGGCCGACGATGACGCCGCGGACCTTGACGTCCGATCCGGGGCGCAGCGAGCCTCCGGCGTTGCGTAGCTGGGCGGAGACCTCGGGCTGGCCGCCCACGGAGCCGGTGACCTTCGCGTAGGCGAGCCCGAGCAGGACCACCACGGTGGTCAGCACGGCCAGGCCTCGGATCGCGAGCTCCCGTCGGGTGGGCTCGCGGCGAGGCCGGGTGCGGGTGCGGGTGCGGGTGCGGATGCCTGCCACCGCCCTCACCCCGAGACCCGGAAGCCGGGGTCGCTGCCCCAGAAGACCAGGGTCAGGACCATGTCGAGCACGACGACCACCACGATGCTGGCCCGGATCGCGGCGCCCGTTGCCTCGCCGACGGACTGCGGACCGCCGCTGACCTTCATGCCGTACCAGCAGTGGATCAGGGTCACCGCGATCGCGAAGACGACGATCTTGATGACCGACAAGAAGATGTCGCGGCCCTGGATGAAGGTCGAGAAGTAGTGGTCGTACTGGCCCGGCGACTGGTCGAAGAGGATGACCACGGAGGCCTGCGAGGCGACGTAGGAGCCGATCAGCCCGATCAGGTAGAGCGGCAGGATCGCGATCATGCAGGCGATGACCCGGGTGGTGACGAGGTAGCGCATGGGGCTGACCGCCATGACCTCGAGCGCGTCGACCTCCTCGTGGATCTTCATCGACCCGAGCTGGGCGGTGAAGCGGCAGCCGACCTGGGAGGCGAGCGCGAGCGCGGCGATCAACGGCGCCAGCTCGCGGGTGTTGGCGCTGGCGGAGATGAAGCCCGTGAGCGGCGCGAGGCCCACGAGCTCGAGGCCGTTGAAGCCCTCGATGCCCAGCGACGTGCCCGCCGAGATCGAGAGCAGGATCATCACCCCGACCGTGCCACCCCCGACCACGAGCGCCCCGCTGCCCCAGGCGATGTCCTTGAGCTGGCGCAGCATCTCGGCGGGATAGAGGCGCAGCGTCGACGGGACGTTGCGGATGGTGATCCAGGTGAACGTGGCGAAGGAGCCCAGGGCCGCCAAGGCCTCCATGAGCCCGTCCGTCGCGGAGACCAGCGTGTCGCCGGCGCGGCGACCGACCCCGACCCGGGCCATCAGGCGACCGACTGCGGGACGAGCATCACGTAGGCCTGCGTGATGGCGACGTTGGCGAAGGCGAGCAGGATGACGCTGAGCACGACGGACTGGTTGACGGCGTCCGCGACGCCCTTGGGTCCGCCCGAGGCGCTCAGTCCCTTGTGGGCGGCGACGATCGTGGCGATGAAGCCGAAGACCAGCGCCTTGAACTCCGCGAGGAACAGGTCGGTCGGCTGGCTGAAGCTGACGAACGACTCGAGGTAGGCGCCCGAGGAGATGGTGCCGCCACCGACGTTGAGGATGAAGGCCGTCACCATGGCGGTCATCGCGACGATGACGGTGAGCATCACCGAGACGACGAGGGCTGCCACGACCCGGGGCGCGACCAGCCGCTGGACAGGCGAGATGCCCATGACCCTGAGGGCGTCGATCTCCTCGCGCACCTGGCGGGCGCCGAGGTCGGAGCAGATCGCCGAGCCGACAGCACCGGCGATCATCAGCGAGGTGACCAGCGGCGCGCCCTGGCGCAGCACCCCGATGCCGTTGACGGCACCGCTGAAGGAGGTGGCCCCGATCTGGTTGGCGACCGCCCCGATCTGGACCGAGGTGATGACCCCGAAGGGGATCGCGACCAGGATGGTGGGCAACAGCGACACGCGCGTCATGAACCATGCCTGGAGCAGGAACTCCGACCACGAGAAGCGGCGCATCACGATGTCGGTCGTGGCCGCCTTCGTGGCCTCGACGGCGAGCACGACCAGCTTGCCGCTGGTGACGATGCCGTCACGGAAGCGGCCGGACGCCGGCCCCAGTCCGGACCTGGCCAGTCCCGAACGGGTCACGCTCACGAGCGCGCTCATGAGAGCGCGCCCTCAGGCTTGGGTCCCATGTGCCCCTCGCTCGTCGGACGTGTGTGGCAGGCGAAGGTACCTGCGTCACGGAGTAACACATATCACGAAAAGGGCTGGTGTGTGGAGGACGTCACACCCGTCGGACGACGGTCGCGGGCAGGTGCCCACGCGGCGCCATGCGCGCTCCGTGGCGCGGCCGGTGCAGGCCGCCCAGGGCGACCAGCGCCGGCACCCGACCGCGCTGGGGGCGCCAGGGCTCGAGGAAGGCCTCCAGCTGCTCGTCGTCGAAGGGCGTGCCCGTCAGGGCCCATCCGACGTCCTTGCACACGTGGTAGTCGCCGAACGAGACGGCGTCGGGGTCGCCGAACGCGCGCTGGCGCACCTCAGCGCTGGTCCAGGCACCGATGCCCGGGATGGAGCGCATCCGCCGCTCGGCCTCCTCCCCCGACAGCGAGGCCGTCCGCTCGAGGGCGGGAGCGACGCGGGCGACCGTGACGATCGTGCGCGAGCGCGCCGGGTCGACATGGAGCCGCAGCCACTCCCAGCTCGGGATGGTGCGCAGCACCTCAGGAGTCGGCTGCAGCCACAGCTTGCGGTCGGCGCCCGGCCCGGGCGCCCGCTCACCGAAGCGGTGCACCAGCATCCGGAACCCCGCGAACGCCTCCTGCCCGGTCACCTTCTGCTCGATGATCGCCGGGACGAGGGCCTCCATCACCAGGCCGGTGCGCCCCAGCCGCGCATGGGGGTGCTGGCGGCGCACCTCGGCGAGCACCGGGTGCCGAGGCTCGAAAGCACTCCAGTCGTCGTCGGCGCCGAGCAGGGCGGGCAGGCCATCCAGCGCCCAGACGGCGCCCGGCCCCCAGGCCTCGCCCAGCACCTCACCCTCGCCGGGACGGGCCGCGACGCACAGCGTGGCGGGACCCTCCGGCGTACGGATCCCACGCCAGTGGCGCCCCGCATCGTCGATCGTGTACGTCGGGTCCCCGCCACCGCGGCGGTGGAGTCGCAGCACGCCTCCGACCGAGCAGGGCCAGTCGGGCCGCCACACCCGTCGCTCGCCTGCCGTGCCCATGCCGCGAGCGTAGACGGGGCCGGGGACAGGCCGGGACGGACCAACCTAGAACACGTTCTAGTTCACCGCTAGCATGCCGCCATGACCCTGCAGATCACCGACGAGGCCCGCGTGCGGACCATCACGCTGGACCGCCCGGAGGCGCTCAACGCGTTCAACGAGGCGCTCTACGACGCGACCGCCGAGGCGCTGCTCGCCGCGGCCGAGGACCCGGACGTCGCCGTCGTGCTCCTGACCGGCAACGGGCGGGGCTTCAGCGCCGGCACCGACCTGCTGGAGATGCACCGGATCGCGACCAACCCCGACTTCGTGCGCGGCACCCACGGGTTCCTCGGACTGCTCGACGCGCTGGTCGACTTCCCCAAGCCGCTGGTGTGCGCGGTCAACGGGGTGGGGCTCGGCATCGGGATGACGATCCTGGGCTACGCCGACCTGGCGTTCATGTCGTCCACGGCGCGGCTCAAGTGCCCCTTCACCAGCCTCGGCGTCGCGCCCGAGGCCGCGTCGTCCTACCTCTTCCCGCAGCTGCTCGGCCGCCAGGACGCAGCGTGGGTGCTGCTGTCGGCGGAGTGGGTCAGCGCGCAGGAGGCGCTGGAGATGGGCCTGGTCTTCCGCGTCTGCGAGCCCGAGGACCTGCTCGCCGAGGCGCACCGGCACGCGGCGCTGCTGGCGCGTCGCCCGATCTCGTCGCTGGTCGCCGTGAAGCGCACGATGACCGAGCCGCTGCGCTCCGAGATCCGCAAGGCGCGCGAGCGTGAGAACGCCGCGTTCTCCGAGCTGATGGGCGGTCCGGCCAACCTCGAGGCGCTCACCGCCTTCGCCGAGGGGCGCGAGCCCGACTTCACCTCGCTGCCGCCCGGCTGGTGAGGCCTACGTCGTCTCGATGACCTCGGCGACGACCCGTGCGAGCCGCTCGCCGGCATCCTCCTGCAGGAAGTGACCGGCACCCTCGAGCGTGACGTGGTCGCGCCCACGGGCACCGGGCACCCGCTCCTGGAAGATCCGGTCCCAGCCCCTCGTGGCGGGGTCGCCGTCGGAGAAACACGTGACGAAGGGGCGCTCGAAGGACTCCAGCGCCCGCCACGTCCTGCGGCCGATCCGGGCCCCGGGGTCGTTGCGGGTCAGCGGCAGCAGCGCGGTCATCTGTCGCAGCCCGGCGGTGAGGTCGGAGGTCGGGAAGGGGGCGTCGTACGCCGCCAGCACCTCCGGCGCCGGCGCGTGCATCGTCGCGGCGCCGACGAAGTCGCTGGCCCGGAGCTCCGGCGCGCGGACGCAATGGAGGAGGTAGTCGAGGAGCCCCTCCTCCAGGACCACGCGCGAGCTGCCCGTGCCGTGCACCGCCCAGGTCAGCCGATCGGCCAGGTCGGGGTCCGCGGTGTGCAGGATCGTGTTGGCGGCGACGACGCGGGCGAAGCGCTCGGGCTCGGCGGCCAGCACGCTGAGCCCGATCGGGCCACCCCAGTCCTGCGCGACCAGGGTGACGTCGCGCAGGTCCAGCGACGTGACGAGCGCCCGCATCCAGGACACGTGCCGGGCCAGGGTGTAGTCGGTCGGCCGCGCCGGCTTGTCGGACCGCCCGAACCCGATGTTGTCCGGTGCCACCACCCGCACGCCCGCGGCCACCAGCACCGGCACGACGTGGCGGTAGAGGTAGGACCACGTCGGCTGGCCGTGGAGCAGCAGTGCGACGGGGCCGGCGGAGGGGCCTTCGTCGAGGTAGTGCATGCGCACGGGCGGCACACCGTCGGCGTCCACCTCGACGTAGTGGGGCTCGAAGGCGAAGGCGGACAGGCCGACGAACTGCTCGTCGGGCGTGCGGAGGACACGGGTCACCCGCGCCATCCTGCTTCCCTCAGGCCCTGCCCGCGGAGGGTGCCCACCTCGCGATCCACGCGCGCTGACCGCGCGACCGTGACCAGCACCGCGAAGCTCACGGCGTAGCAGGGCACGAGATAGGCGACCACCCCCGCGGGCGGTGCCACCACCCCGAGCACGGCGAACGTCGCGAGCCACAGCCCGAGGTAGGCCGTGGGGTAGGCGCCGAGCAGCCCGGGCTCCCGCGTCTGCGGCGAGCGCCAGGCGGCGACCAGCTCGCGCACGAGCACCGCGGTCGCGGCAGCCAGCATCAGCCACAGCACCCCCTCCACCACGTCGTACGACGGGGCGTCGACGAGGTCGAGGTAGGTGACGGGCAGCTGCCCCGGGATGCTGAGCAGCGGGGTCAGCACACCGATCCCGACCGCCGGGAGGACGACCGAGCGCGCGGTGGGGCGAGGTCGTCGGCCCAGCTGCAGGAAGCAGGCCAGCGCGAAGGCGGTCGGCATGACGAGCGCGAAGTTGACCGTGCTCGACATCGGCACGTCGCCGAGCAGGATCGCGTTGGTGCGCGTCTCGGTGTCCCAGGCCCACCAGAGGTGGTCGGGGCCGAACTGGTCGAAGATCGAGTAGAACCCCTGGTGCACCGCCCCCACGCAGACCGACGCGATGACCGCTCCGCGGACCCGGCCGTGGCGCTCGAGCACCCCGAGGCGCTGCACGAGCACCCACGCGAGGTAGACCAGCGCTGGGTAGAGCAGCAGGATGTAGAGCGGCAGCCGGTGGTAGAGCAGCCCGACGGTGAACTCGTTGTGGACGAACACCGCGGAGACGTAGTCGTCGATCCCGAAGAGCGCCGGGAAGTAGAGCGGCGGCTCCAGCACGAGGACGTAGGCGACGGCACCCAGGCACACGCCGAGGTTGGTCGCGTCGCCGGTGTGGCGGCGTACGAG
This sequence comes from Nocardioides sp., assembly GCF_031397825.1. Classification (GTDB taxonomy): domain Bacteria; phylum Actinomycetota; class Actinomycetes; order Propionibacteriales; family Nocardioidaceae; genus Nocardioides. Next base: position 10,112 of record NZ_JANNML010000132.1, on the reverse strand, counting down.
CCAGGCGTGGCGGAAGGCGAGCACCGCCCCGAGCAGGATCAGCAGCTCGATGACGGGCATGGTCGCGTCGGCCAGGCTGCGGGGGTCGCGGAGGTAGAGCAGCGGCGAGGCGTCCTCGCAGGCGACACCGCCGAGGGAGTCGGCGAGCTCGCGGAAGCGGTCGGTGCACAGGTCGGACACGGGCCGAACGCTATAGTCCTTCACGCTGAGACGAAATAGATTCATCGACAGGAGTGCTCCCATGTCGCCGTCCTCCCCCGACGCCGCATCGCCCGTCCGGGCCCGTCGGCCGCGGCTCGACCACGAGTCGGTCGTGCTCGCCGCGGAGGGCCTGGTCGACCGCGAGGGCTACGACGCGCTGACGATGACGCTGCTGGCCGCCGAGCTCGACACCCGCGTCTCCTCGCTCTACAACCACGTCGCCAACCTCGAGGACCTGCGCGCGGAGATCCAGGTCCGCGCCATGCAGCTGCTCGGCAACCAGGTCCGCGGCGCGGCCATGGGCCATGCCGGCCCCGACGGCCTGCGCGTGCTGAGCCACTCGCTGCGCGGCTTCGCCCGCGACTACCCCCACCGCTACGCCGCCATGACCCGCGCCCCGCTCGACCGCGACGCGTTCTTCGCCGCAGCCGCCGGCACCATCGAGGCGCTCGCCGTCATGGTGCGCTCGACCGGCCTGCCCGAGGACCGCATCCTGCTCACCGGCATGGCCGTCTTCTCGGCCCTGCACGGCTTCGTCTCCCTCGAGGTCAGCGGCTACTTCGGCGGCGTCGACGACCTCGACACCGTCTTCGCGCAGGTCATCTGCGGCGCCGTCACCGCCGCCGTCCTCGAAGGCAGCGAGCCGGTCGCCGCCACCGGCTGACGCTCCCCCGGCTTGCCGCCACCGTGCGCCGACATCCGCGACGCTCCCCGCTCCGAACACCTCTGTGACAGGCACCCGCCTGGAGACGAGGATCCCGATGGTCAGCACCGCAACCCTCCCGCTGTGCTCCGCGGTCGCCCATGAGCCCTCCTGCTCGTGCGGCCAGCCGCTCGAGACCAGCGCCGAGCACTGCCCGCGCTGCGGCATCACCGTCCACCCCTGACCCGAGCCGGCCGAGGGCTCTTGACCTTCCCCCAGGGACAGGCCGGAGCGTCGTCGCAACGGTGACCGTCACCGAGGGAAGAGGATGGCCTGATGGACTACCTGACCATCGGCGACTTCGGCCGGGCCAGCGGCCTGACGCCCAAGGCCTTGCGCCTGTACGACGACCTCGGGCTCCTGCAGCCCGCCGACGTGGACCCGTGGACGGGCTACCGCCGCTACCTGCCCGACCAGCTCGTGCAGGCACGGCTGGTCGCGCGGCTGCGTCTCGTCGGCATGCCGCTGGCCCGGATCCGCGACGTCGTCGCGGCGACCGGCCCGCAGCAGAGGGCCCAGCTGTCGTCGTACTGGACGCAGGTCGAGGCCGACCACCGCGCCCGCCGCGATGTCGTGGCCACCCTCCTCCACGAGCTCGACCACGAGGAGATCGACATGCACCACGACCAGCACCTCACCGCCACGGCGGCCGCCCGGCACGGCCTGGGCGCTCGCACCCACCAGCTCGACGCCGTCCACCTCGGCACGCGGGTCTTCGCCGTGGCCGACGGTTTCGGCCCCGCCGCCGGTCCCAGCACCGCAGCCGTCGCGGCACTCGCAAGCCTCGACACCACGTCGTACGACGAGGCGCCGGGCGACGCGCTCGGTGAGACGGTGGCGCGGGCCGCCGCTGCCGCGGCCGAGGCGTCGCGGGACCTCGACGAGGAGGCGGGCACGACCCTGACCGCGGTGTGGCTGGTGGATGGCACGGCCCAGGTCGCCCACGTGGGAGACGGGCGGGCCCACCGGCTGCGCGACGGGATGCTCGAGCAGCTCACCCGCGACCACACCCTGGTCCAGGCGCTGCTCGAGGAGGGTCGGCTGACCGAGGACGAGGCGCGGTCGCACCCGCACCGCTCGCTGCTCAACCGCGCGCTCAACGACCGGTCCGAGGCCGATCTCCTCACCTGCGACGTCAGGGCCGGCGACCGGCTGGTCCTCACGACCGACGGTGTGCACGGCGTGCTCGAGCGCGCCGACCTGGAGCGACTCCTGTCGTCGCCGGACGCCCCGGAGGCGGTGGCGTCCGCGGTAGCCGGTGCCGTCGAGGCAACCGAGGCCCCGGACAACTACACGGTGGTCGTGATCGACCTCGCTGCCTGAACGCTCCGGATGGGTGACAGCCGTCACCCATCCGGAGACGGGCCAGCGCCGAAGACGAGACAGAGGGGCGTCCTCCACGGGGGTGCGGACGCCCCTCCTCACGTCTCGGAGCAGGACAGGGTCAGCGCGGCTCGGTGACCGTCACGTCGAAGGACGCACCGCCGCCGTAGAGCAGCAGGAAGCCCAGGTAGGCCGCGCCCGCCGGGATCGGCGTCGCCTCGTCGAAGAGGGCGAAGCCGCCCGACATGGGCTGGCAGTCCTCGTCGTAGGCGTAGACCAGGAACTCACCGATCGCCACGTCGCCGGTGTAGGTGGCGGCGTGCAGCCCGTCACCCGCGCCCGCGGGCAGCTTGGTCATGAAGGCGTCGACGCCGTTGGCGGACGGCAGGTCCGGGCAGGACCAGGAGAGCTCCGTGACACCGGGCTTGTAGGGCTCGAGACCGAGCAGGGAGCCCTGCACCGGGTTGCCGACGTTGACCGAGCCGCTGGAGGTGACCGGCTTGTCCGCCGGCGGCAGCTTCGGCTTGATGCCCGAGGCCCGGCCGAACGCCTGGACCTCCGAGACGATCGCGGTCGAGGCGTTGGTCGGCGCCGAGCCGAAGTTGGCAGCAGCGAGCGCCCGGACGAAGCGCGCCTTGACCGGCGTCTTCAGCTGGTGGGTCTGCAGGTCGAGGTCGGCGATCGCCGGCCGCGGGCCCTTGAAGGAGAACGTCGCGACCTTGGCGGTGCGCCACGTCCTGCCGTCCAGCGAGGTCTGGACGAGCACCTTGCGAGCGGCTGCGAAGCGGGGCAGGCCGATCGGCTTCACGACGCTGACCGCGACGGTCTCGATCGTCGAGAGCTTCTTCAGCTTGACGGTGACCGAGCGGTCCGGGCCGTTGTTGTAGGCCTTGTCGGACGCTCCCGTCTGCCACGCGGTCGCCTCGGTGTCGTCGACCATGTTGCTGCCCGGCAGCGCGCCGGTCTGGCTCGTCGTGCGCACGACGGTCGCTCCCGAGGACTGCGAGAGCAGGTTGGGTCGCAGCTGCACGACCTTCGTGACCGCACGGCCCTTCGGGACGTCGACGGTGATCCGCTGGATGCCGTAGCCGGCGCCCTGGAGGGTCAGCGTGTGACGCCCGGCCGCCATCGTGATGGCGCCGAGGCCCTTCGCGTTCGTCGTGACCAGCGGGGTGCCGCGGCCCTCGTAGAGCCCCCCGAGCACGCGCACCTTGCTGGCGGCGCCGCCGGCGGAGGCGTTGACGAGCTTCAGGGTGACCGTGCCGTTGAGCGCCTTCTTCGGGACGTCGAAGCCGGGCTTCGGGTCCGTGTCGGTCTCACCGGTGGTGCGCGCCGAGACGCCCATGCCACGCTCGGCGAAGGCGCTCCAGATCAGGTCGGTGTAACGGTTCTCGTAGCGCAGCTCGGAGGCCTTGAGGATCGCGTCGCGCATGTCGAGGAACGTGGGCGTCGCCGGCGAGATCGGCATCGCGTCCATCACCAGGTGCTCGGTGATGTCGCTGGCCTTGCGGTGGTTGCCGCCGAGCGCCCTGAGGATCTTGGTGCGCAGGGTCCACAGCGTCGCGGTCCAGATCTCCCCGTCGGAGTGCACCTCCGGGCCGGACATGTCGTAGCCGTAGTCGCCGTAGGTCGCCGGGCTGGTCGCGTAGTTCCAGTTGCGGATGCCGCGCTGGGGGTCGCCGACGTACGGCGCCGTGACGGCCGTGCGGGTGAGCCCCTCGCGGAAGAGGTGGTTCATCGCGAACCAGTCGCCCCAGCCCTCACCCATCGCGCCGGACTGGCCGGTGCCGAGGGAGCCGAGGCCGCCACCTCCGACGTAGCGGTTGGACAGGCCGTGGGCGTACTCGTGCTCGATGATCGTGGAGTCGAAGTCACCGTCGCGCGCGGCTCCCTCGAACGCGTCGTCGGTGAACTCCCAGAGGTACATGTTGGTGAAGCCCGGGATCCCGTCGGGCAGCGTCAGCATGTTGGCGTTGTTGCGACCGAGCGGCAGCACCGGCTCGGTGAGGTTGAGGGCGCCCGACTGCGCGCCACCCATGATCGGGTCACCGCCCAGACCGAGGCCGTCCTCGCCGTTGTTGACCACCTGGAAGTTGCCGGCCGACTCGGTGAAGCCGAACTCGTAGAACTCGTCGTGGATCCGGTTGTGGTGGTAGAAGAGGTTGACCGCAGCCGCGTTGGCGTCCTGGACGAACGTGCCGGTGCCCCCGTCGCTCTTGCGCCAGGCGTCGGGGAAGGCGAAGTTGAACGCGCCGGTCGGCGCGATCGGACGGTTCTCCTGGTCGGCCGCGACGAGCGGGACGGTCCAGGCGATCGCCGTGTTGGCGTTGTTGCCGATGGTGGTGATCCCGGGCAGGCCGATCAGGCCGGTCGGGTCCACCCAGCCGCCGGGCGACTGCTTCGTCGGGCCGAAGCTGACGACCTTGGGCTTGCCACCCTTCGTGGCTCCCGGGTAGTTCTCGTAGACCGTGCCCTCGGCGTGGGCCACGAGCGACTTGCGCAGCAGCGGCCGTCCGGTGGCGGCGTCGACGATGACCGCCCACGCCTCGTCGATGCTCTTCACCACGAGCACGGCGTACGCCGCCCGGCCGCCCCGGGCCGTGGGGAACGCGATCTGCCGCGCGCGCACCACGTCGGCCAGCGGGCCGGCCTGGAAGACGTCGTAGCCGCCCTGCTGCCTGCCCAGCGCCAACGCCTCGAAGTCGATGCCCGGGAGGAGGTCCCTCACGGTGGTGCCCACAGCCTGGGCGATGCTGAGCTCGAAGTCGCCGAGCAGTCCGGTCTCGCGCACGGGGTCACCGGCATAGCTCACGACGCGGCCGTCGCGGTCGACGAGCACGGTGAGGATGCCGCCATAGCCTGAGGCGATGCCGCCGAAGGTCTGGGCGAAGCTCAGCACCCGGGCACCGACACCGGGCAGCTCGTGGTCGCGCACGAGCGCGAGGCTCTCCATGTCGCTGGCGTCGAGGCCGAAGGCGTCGGCGTTGTCGACCAGCCAGGACTGGGCGATCGCGAGCGGCTCGGCGCTGCTGGGTCCGGTCAGCGCGCCGCCGACCTTGCTGATCGAGCGCGGGGTGCCCGTGACGTTCCACGTCACGGTCGCGCCGAGGCCGGCGAGCGCCGCCCGCTGCCTGCTGCTGGGGGCCACCGGTGCGAGCCCGAGGCGGGAGTCGAACGCCGAGGTGAGGCCGAGCCCCTCACCGAGGGCGGGCAGCAGCGCCGCGGGAGCCTTCCGCGCCGGGGCCTTCGCCGACGAGGATGCGTCGGCCGAGAGCTGGGTGAGCGTCGGCGTGAGGACGAGGGTCGCTGCGATGGCGGCGACGAGCGGCTTCTTCGATCGGTTCACGGGCACCTGTCTTGCGTCGTCGGCCCTCGGGTGTGGCCGTTGTCAGACAAACGAGGGCTGACCACGTTGGCTACGCGTGGTGACCGACGAGTAACCAACTTCACGACACCCCTGACGACCAGCACGAGCAACGCCGAGTCGGCGCGATGTTGCACCCCGTACGCCGAGTCGGCGCGATGTTGCAGCCCGTACGCCGAGTCGGCGCGATGTTGCAGCAACCACGCGTCGAGTCCGCGGTCCGCTGCGCGACAATGCGCCGACTGGGCGTTGCAGGGCTTGCCGACTCGCGGCGCTGTCGGCGCCCTGGTCCAGACTGGAGGCGTGCTGCTCCACGACGTCGTCACCACCTCGACCACGGTCGCCTCCACGCGCTCGCGCAAGGCCAAGGTCGCCGCGCTCGCCGACCTGCTGGCCCGCGCCGACGTCGACGAGATCGAGGTCGTCACCGCCTACGTCGGTGGCACCCTCCTCCAGCGCCGCACCGGCCTCGGCTGGCGCGGTCTCGGCACCCTGCCGGAGCCCGCACCCGAGCCCACCTTGACCGTGCGCGAGGTCGACGCGTCGTTCGCAGCGCTCGCCGTTCTCTCCGGCCCGGGCTCCCAGGCGGCTCGGGCCACGGCCGTCGCCGCGCTCTTCGTCCGGGCCACCGCCACCGAGCAGGAGTGGCTGCGCGGCGTCGTGACGGGCGCCCTGCGCCAGGGAGCCCTCGAGTCACTGGTGCAGGAGGCGGTGGCGCTCGCCGCCGAGGTCCCCCTCGGAGCCGTACGCCGCGCCGCGATGCTGTCCGGCTCCACGGTCGTCGCCGCCCACCTGGCCTTCGTCGGTGGCGAGCCCGCGCTGGGCGAGGTCGGTCTCGAGGTGCTGCGGCCGGTGCAGCCGATGCTCGCGTCCTCCGCCCCCTCGGTCGCCGAGGCGATGGCCAAGGCCTCCGACGGAGCGCCGGTCTCCGTCGACACCAAGCTCGACGGCATCCGCATCCAGGTCCACCGCGCCGGCGACCACGTGGTGATCGCGACCCGCACCCTCGAGGACATCACCGCCCGCCTGCCCGAGGTGGTCGAGGTGGCGCTCGCGTTGCCGGCCGACTCGTTCGTCCTCGACGGGGAGGCCCTGGCGCTCGACGACACCGGCCGTCCACGAGCCTTCCAGGAGACCGCCTCACGCACCGCCCAGGCGAGCCAGACCGGTGGCCTTCACGTCACGCCGTACTTCTTCGACCTGCTGCACCTCGACGGCACCGACCTGCTCGACGAGCCCGCCGCCACGCGCCTGGCAGCACTCGAGGGGTTGGTGCCGACCGAGCACCTCGCGGCCCGACTGGTCACCGACGATCCGGACGCCGCCGAGGCCTTCGTCCGCGACGTGCTCGCAGCCGGTCACGAGGGGGTGGTCGTCAAGGACCCGACCGCGCCCTACGACGCGGGCCGCCGGGGCTCGTCGTGGGTCAAGGTCAAGCCGGTCCACACCCTCGACCTCGTCGTGCTCGCCGTCGAGTGGGGCTCCGGGCGTCGCGAGGGATGGTTGTCCAACATCCACCTCGGTGCCGTCGGCACCGACGGCGACCTGGTGATGCTCGGCAAGACCTTCAAGGGCATGACCGACGCGATGCTCACCTGGCAGACCGAGCGCTTCCTCGCTCTCGAGACGCACCGCGCGGGAAACGTCGTGCACGTCCGGCCCGAGCAGGTCGTCGAGATCGCCTTCGACGGCGTCCAGCGGTCCACTCGCTACCCCGGCGGAGTGGCTCTGCGCTTCGCCCGGGTCATCCGCTACCGCGACGACAAGACCGCCGACGGGGCCGACACCATCCAGACGGTCAGGTCCTTCGGGTAGCAGGCCGACCGATCAGCCGTCGCGTCGCGCGTCCAGCTCGGCGACGAGCCGGTGCGGCGCGATGGTCCGGTAGGTCTGGCGGAGGATCTCGCCGATCTCAGTCCAGTCGACGCACGTCTCGGGATCGTCCACGAACAGCGCCAGCCACGTCGAGAACGTTCCGGACGCCGAGGGCTCCGGGCGGAAGAACCGGTCAGGTTCCGCCGTGATCAGTTCCTCTTGCAGCGCCGGCGATGCCGGGAACCACAAGGACACCCGTCCGTCTCCCCGGTGGTTGTCGTGGACGTAACAGAGCGGCCGCCCACCGACATAGAAGCCCACCGCCCCGTGAGTGTTTCGCTCACTCACGCCCGGCAGAGCCAGGGCGACGCGCCGAACCTGGTCGACCTGCGAGCTCGCCACGGCCCCATCCTGCCCGACCGAAGCGCTCTTGGGCCGCCCAGGCTCATGCACTTCGTGGTCTGCAAGACCTTCAAGGGCATGACCGACGCGGTGCTCACCTGGCAGACCGAGCGCTTCCTCGAGCTGGAGACGCACCGGGTCGTGCTACCGAGGCGGTGCGAGGGTTCCTGGGCGGCGCGCAGTCCTAGGATCCCCGAGCATGACGACTCGGGGCACCGGTCTGGAGCGCACGACCTCAGGGGCGTCGCCATGATCACCGGCACTGTCGCGACCATCGCGTGGACCATGACGATCGCCGTGCTGCGCGGGCTCGACACCGCCGAGACCAGGCTGGCCGAGCGGTTCACCAGGACGCCCTGACCACACTGGTCCAGCGCGGTGACGAACATGTCACACCTGTGCAACTCGGAGTTGCACTTCTTCTAGGCTGCTCCCATGAGCACCCGCGCACCCGAGACCGACGGCCGTCGCAAGGCTGCCGCCGTACGTCGTCGGGCGCGCGAGGCGGACATCATCGCGGCCACCCGCGCCCTCTTCGACGAGCGCGGTGTCCGAGACGCGCAGATCGAGGACATCGCGCGGGCCGTCGGCATCAACCGCGCGATCGTCTACCGCCACTTCACCGGCAAGGAGGAGCTCTTCGCCCTCACGCTGGTGGTCTACCTCGACGAGCTCCGAGAGGCCCTGGCTGCCGCGGCAGAGGCCGCCGGCACTCCCCCGGAGAAGCTCAAGGGCATCGTCGGCGCGTTCGTCGACTACGGCCTTGCGCATCCCGCGTTCGTCGACTGCGCCCAGGCGCTGATGCGTCAGCCCGGCCCCGAGCTGCTCGACGAGATCAGCGAGAGCGCCCTCTTCCGGCTCGGCCGGGCGATCTCGTCGTGCCTAGCCCTGCTCTCCTCGGCGGACGAGGAAGGCATCGGCTCCGGCGACTTCTCCGCCGGCAACGACCCGACCCTGCTGGCCAACATGCTCTACGCGAGTGGCCTCGGCGGTCTGCAGATCGCCCGACTGGGGATCTTGGTGAAGGAGTCAGCTCCCGGCGTCCCCACCGTCGGCGAGATCTCCCCCGAGCAGGTCCGCTCGCACCTGGTGGCCTCGGCCCTCGCGCTCGTCGCACGCTGACCGCGAGACTTGGCGCTGCGGCATACCCCCTGTCGCCGCTGACGCGGCACTTCCCACGGCGACACGCCACCTACCACGGGGTGCCCACCGTGGGAAGTGGCGGTTCGTCTGCATACCTTGATGGAGCGGCGCCGCACGGTCCCGGTCGGCCGACCCCGAAGAGCACGAGCCCCCGACCGCAGCAGCGGTCGGGGGCCCGTGAGGGAGCGCGAGGATCAGGGGCGCTCGAGGATCGCGGTGACACCCTGGCCACCGGCGGCGCAGACCGAGATGACTCCGCGACCGGAGCCCTTCTCGGCGAGCAGCTTGGCGAGCACGTTGATGATCCGCCCACCCGTCGCGGCGAAGGGGTGGCCCGCGGCCAGCGAGGAGCCGTTGACGTTGAGCTTGGAGCGGTCGATCGAGCCCATCGGGGCGTCGAGGCCGAGACGCTCCTTGCAGAAGACCGGGTCCTCCCACGCCTTGAGGGTCGAGAGCACCTGCGAGGCGAAGGCCTCGTGAATCTCGTAGAAGTCGAAGTCCTGCAGCGTCAGCCCCTCACGCTGCAGCATCCGCGCCATCGCGTAGGCCGGCGCCATGAGCAGGCCCTCGCCACCGTGGACGTAGTCGACCGCGGCCGTCTCGTAGGACGTGAGGTAGGCCAGCACCGGCAGCCCGTGCTCCTCGGCCCACTCCTCCGAGGCCAGCAGGATCACCGACGCGCCGTCGGTCAGCGGCGTGGAGTTGCCGGCCGTCATCGTGGCGGCCTCGCCCTTGCCGAAGACCGGCTTGAGCTTGGCGAGCTTCTCGGCGGTGGAGTCCCCGCGCAGGTTGGTGTCGCGCTCGACGCCGCGGAACGGCGTTACCTGGTCGTCGAGGAAGCCGGCGTCGTAGGCGGCGGCGAGGTTCTGGTGCGAGCGGGCGGCCAGCTCGTCCTGGTCCTCGCGGGTGATCTGCCACTCCAGGGCCGTCAGCGCCGCGTGGTCGCCCATCGACAGTCGGGTGCGGGGCTCGCCGTTCTGCGGGATCTCGAGGCCGATGTCGCCGGGGCGGATCTGGCCGAGGGCGGTACCGGCCGCGGCGTGATCTCGGTCTGCGCCGCCGGTGGCCAGGGCGTCGTCGCGATCCTCGAGCGAGCCTGACCCACGCTGACCTGTCTGGTTATCCAGACGGGTCACCGAGCACGCCACGCTGACCTGTCTG
>NZ_JANNML010000131.1:0-2255 GCF_031397825.1 Nocardioides sp. | reverse complement strand
CGACATCGACGAGGCCGTGAAGCTCGGCGACCAGGTCGCCGTGCTGCGGGTGGGCGGGCAGGTGGCCCAGCTCGCCGACCCCGCCACCCTCCTGGGCGACCCCCACGACGACTTCGTGGCCGACTTCGTGGGCCGCGACCGCGGCTACCGGGGCCTGGGGTTCCGCCCGGCTCCACCGGTGGCGACCCGCGACGAGGCCACCGTGGCCCTCGGCGCCACCGCCGACCCCGACGACGCGACCGACGGCTGGCTCGTGGTCGTCGACGACGAACGACGCCCGGTCGGGTGGATCGAGCCCGCGCGCGTGTCGGGCCCCGTCACGGAGACCGACCTTCACCGCGGCGGCACGGTGGCGCGCGCTGAGGGGTCGACCCGAGCACTCCTGGACGCCGCCCTCTCCTCGCCGAGCGGGCGCGGCGTCGTGGTGGATGCCGATGGGGTGCTGCTCGGCACGGTGACCGCCGCGGAGGTCGTCGCCGCCCTGAGCAAGCCCGCGCGGCCCCCGTCGGAGGGGGCACGGGCATGACCTGGGTGCTGGACCACCTCGACGACATCGGGTCCTACACGCTCGACCACGCGTGGCTGGCCGGTCTGCCTCTGGTCATCGGACTGCTTCTCGCGATCCCGCTGGGGTGGGCGGCCCGGCGGGTGTCCTGGCTCTACACCCCGCTCGTGGTCGGCACCGGCCTGCTCTACACGATCCCCTCGCTGGCCCTCTTCGTGCTCATGCCGCTGTTCCTGGGCACCCGCATCCTCGACACCGTCAACGTCGTGGTGGCCATGACGATCTACACCGTGGCGCTCCTGACCCGCACGGTCGCCGATGCCCTCGCCGCCGTCGACGAGTCGGTGAGTGCCTCGGCCACGGCCATGGGCTTCGGGGCCCTGCGCCGGTTGCTGACCGTCGAGCTGCCGCTCGCCGTACCGGTCATCGCGGCCGGCATGCGCGTCGCGGCGGTCAGCAACGTCAGCATCGTCAGCGTCGCCGCGCTCATCGGCATCCCCCAGCTCGGCTCGCTGTTCACCGACGGCTTCCAGCGCAACTTCCTCGACCCGGTGATCGCCGGCCTCGTGGCCTGCGTCCTGCTGGCCCTGCTCTTCGACCTCGTCATCGTGCTGGTCACCCGGGTGCTCACGCCGTGGCAACGGACTCCGGCGGCGCCCGGTGAACCGCGCGAGCAGGAGGTGCCGGCGTGAACGACGTCATCACCTGGCTCGGCGACGGCGCCAACTGGAGCGGCGGGGAGGGTATCCCGCTGCGGCTGTGGGAGCACCTGCTCTACTCCGGCATCGCGCTCGGGCTCGCGGCGCTGATCGCCGTCCCTCTCGGGCTCGTCGTCGGCCACACCGGCCGCGGACGCTTCCTGGCCGTCAACGTCACCGGCGCCTTTCGCGCCATCCCCAGCCTCGGCCTGCTGTTCGTCGGCATCATGCTCATCAGTCCGCAGCTCTCCGGTGAGGCCAGCGTGCTGGTGCCCACCGAGATCGTCCTGACGGTGCTGGCCATCCCGCCGATCCTCGCCGGCGCCTATGCCGGCGTGGAGCAGGTCGACGCCGCTGCCCGCGACGCCGCGAAGGGCATGGGCATGACCGGCTCCGAGGTGCTCTGGCGCGTCGAGGTGCCCTGCGCGATGCCGCTGATCGCCTCGGGTCTGCGCTCGGCTGCCCTGCAGGTCATCGCCACCGCGACCCTGGCCGCGACCGTGGGGCTGGGCGGCCTCGGCCGCTACCTCATCGACGGCCTGTCGGTCCGCGACTACACCCAGATGGCCAGCGGCGCGCTGCTCGTCGCCGCGCTGGCCCTCACCGTCGACCTCGTCGCGTCGCTGCTGCAGCGGCTCGTGGTCTCCCCTGGACTCTCCGGCAAAGCGGCCGGGAGAAGGACGTCCGTCCGTACAACCCTTCGGACCTCGGGGTCCTGACGAAAGGCACGATCCAATGAAGCGCACTCCCTTGATCGCCTCGCTCACGACGGTCGCCCTGCTCGGCCTCGCCGGCTGCGGTGGTGGCGACGACGCCCTGGAGTCCGACAGCTCGGGCGACTCCGGCGACTCGGGCTCGTCCTCCGGCGAGGTCGTCGTCGGGTCGGCGAACTTCCCCGAGAACGCCCTGCTGGCCGAGATCTACGCCGGTGCGCTCAACGGCGCCGGTGTCGAGGCCTCGACGCGGCTCAACATCGGCAGCCGCGAGGTCTACATCCCCGCCATCGAGGACGGCTCCATCGACATCCTGCCGGAGTACACCGGCGTGCTGCG
>NZ_JANNML010000114.1:0-8860 GCF_031397825.1 Nocardioides sp. | reverse complement strand
GGTGCGGGGCGCTCTCGGACATCGCTGCCCATTGTCCCCTCGGTGTGGCAACGCGATCGAGGGCGGCCGGCTGACTAGCGTTGGCGCATGGCTTCGTCGATGACTCGGGGCCCGCTTCCCGCGGGCGTCTACTGGCGTCGGCGCCTGGTGCTGCTCTCGGTGGGCCTGGTCCTGGTGGTCGCTCTCGCGCGGCTCCTCGGCGGCAACAGCGACGGTGCGTCGACCGACGCGGGCGTGGCCGAGCAGGCCGCGGCCGTGCCGTCCTCGACGGCGCCCAGCGATTCGCCCTCGGCCTCACCGACCAAGAAGCCCCGCAAGGGCAAGGGCAACCGGCCCACCGCGACCCCGACGCCCGAGCCACCGCCGCTCGCCGTGCCCGACGGGCCGTGCGACGAGGCCGACATCGCGATCACGCCGTCGGCCGTCGACGCGGTCGCCGGCCGCGACGTCGTGATCCTCCTGTCGCTGACCACGATCGTCGACCCCGCCTGCACGTGGCGGGTGTCCTCGGGCAACCTGTCGGTGAAGCTCACCTCGGGCGACGACGACATCTGGTCCTCGCAGCAGTGCCCTTCCGTGGTGCCGGTCAAGGACGTCATCGTCCGCTCCGCCGAGCCCACCACGGTGGCCCTCGTGTGGGACGCCAGGCGCTCCGACGAGGACTGCTCGCGCCTGACCGACTGGGCGCTGCCCGGCGACTACCACGTGATCGCCGCCGCGCTCGGTGGCGAGCCGACCGACGTGCAGTTCACCCTCGAGGCGCCCGTCGCCGACGTGATCACCGAGACCGCCACCCCCACCCAGCAGCCGTCGCCGTCCGGCTCCGGCTCCGGCTCCGGCTCCGGTGGCTCGGCCTCGGGAGACGGCGGCGCGGCCAACGGTGGCTCAGGCGACGGTGGCTCGGGCAACGGTGGTGGTACTCAGCCCTCCGGCGCCGTGGAGCCCGACGGTCGCTGAGCCATACGCCGAGTCGGCGTGATGTTGCACGGCGTATGCCGAGTCGGCGTGATGTTGCACGGCGTACGCCGAGTCGGCGTGATGTTGCAGGCCGTGCGCCAGCCCGTGCCCGGGTCGTGTGCCCGAGGCTGCGCCTGAGTGCGGTCCGCGACCCACGACCCAGCTCCTGGTCGGCCGGGGTGGGCGGGCTGGTCGGGTCGTGTGCCGCTCGCCGCGCTGGAGCGCTGGAGCGCTGGCTGGGGCACACGACTGCCTCGCGGCCACCCCCGCAGGCCGCGCCACGGCTGCAACATCGCGCCGACTCGGCCGCCGGAGTGCAACATCGCGCCGACTCGGCGAGCTATACGTAGCGCTCGAGGATCGTCGACTCGGCGAGACGGGAGAGGCCCTCGCGGACGCTGCGCGCGCGGAGCTCACCGACGCCCTCGACGGCCTGGAGGTCGTCGATACCGGCGGAGAGCAGCTTCTGGAGCGTGCCGAAGTGGTCGACGAGCCGGTCGACGACCGAGGACGGGAGCCGCGGGACCTTGGCGAGGAGGCGGTATCCGCGGGGGGCGACCGCGCCGTCGAGGTGCTCGCTGCTGCCGAGGCCGAGGACCTTCGCCGCAGCGGCGGGGTCGACGAGCTCGGTGGCCGAGAGCAGCTCGAGGCGGTTGAGCAGCTCCTCGGGGCTCTTGCTGCGGCGGCCGGTGGCGACGTAGTCGCGGATCACCAGCTCGCGCTCGGTGTCGACGCCGGTGATGAGCTCCTCGAGCTGCAGCGAGAGCAGGCGGCCGTCGGTGCCGAGCTCGAGGACGTAGTCGTCGATCTCGCGGGCGATCCGGGTGACCATCTCGAGGCGCTGGGCGACGACCGCGACGTCACGGACGGTCACCAGGTCCTCGATCTCCAGCGCTGACAGGGTGCTGGCGACCTCGTCGAGGCGCAGCTTGTAGCGCTCGAGGGTGGCCAGCGCCTGGTTGGCCCGCGAGAGGATCTGGCCGGAGCCCTCGAGGACGTGGCGGGTCTCGCCGACGTAGGCCGCGATGATCTGCATCGACTGCGACACCGAGATCACCGGGAAGCCGGTCTGGCGGGCCACGCGGTCGGCGGTGCGGTGCCGCGTGCCGGTCTCCTCCGACGGGATGGTGTGGTCCGGCATGAGGTGCACGGCTGCGCGCAGGATCCGGGTCAGGTCGCCGTCGACGATGATCGCGCCGTCCATCTTGGCCAGCTCGCGCAGCCCGGTGGCGGTGAAGGGCACGTCGAGGGTGAAGCCGCCGGTGGCGATCGAGTCGACCGTCTTGTCGTGGCCCATGACGATCAGCGCGCCGGTGCGCCCCCGCAGGATGCGCTCGAGACCGTCACGCATGGACGTGCCGGGAGCGATGGAGGCGAGGGTCTCGCGCAGGCGCAGGACCTCATCGGTTCGATCGACTGGCACGGTGCTCCCTGGGTGCTGAGACATGGCCACGGTCGGCCTCGCAGGAGTTTAGCCGTCGTCCACGCCGTGGAGCGCGCGCTTTGCCGGTCGGGCGACACCGAGCACGCGCAGGGCCGAGGCGACGTCGGGCGCCTCGATGACCCGCATGCCGTCGACCGTGCGGTCGCTCGAGGTCGGGCGCACCCCACCGGGGGTCGACGGACCCGCCGGGACGACCGCCATGCGGAAGCCGAGCCGGGCGGCCTCGGCCAGTCGCTGGGGCAGGTCGCGCACCCGGCGCAGCTCGCCGGCCAGGCCGATCTCGCCCATCGCGACGACCCCGGCCGGGGCGGCGTTGTCGAAGGTGGCCGACGCGAGGGCGACCGCGACAGCGAGGTCGCTGGCCGGCTCGCCGAGCCGCGCGCCGCCGACGGTCGAGGCGAAGACGTCGTGGGCGTGCAGGCGGATCCCGCAGTGCTGCTGGAGGACGGCGAGGACCATCGCGATGCGCGAGCCGTCCAGCCCCGACGTCGTACGCCGTGGACGCTCCATCGCCGAGGGGGTCACCAGGGCCTGGACCTCGGCGAGCAACGGACGCCGGCCCTCCATGGTGACGGCGACGCAGGTGCCGGAGACCCGGCCGTGGTGGTTCTCGATGAAGAGGCCGGTGGGATCGGTGACGGCCGTGATGCCCTCGGGGCCGAGGTCGAAGCAGCCGACCTCGTCGACCGGGCCGAAGCGGTTCTTGACGGCACGGACCATCCGGAAGCGGGAGTTGCGGTCGCCCTCGAAGTGGAGCACCACGTCGACCAGGTGCTCGAGCACCCGGGGACCCGCGATGGAGCCGTCCTTGGTGACGTGGCCGACCAGGACCACGGTGATGTTGCGGGTCTTGGCGACGCGGATCAGCGCGGCGGCGACCTCCTTGACCTGGGTGACCCCGCCCGGGACCCCCTCGAGCCCGGAGGCGCCGATGGTCTGGACCGAGTCGACGACCAGCAGGGTGGGACGCACCGTCTCGATGTGGGTGAGGATGGCGCCGAGGTCGGTCTCGGCCGCGAGGTAGAGCTCGTCCTGCACCCCGCCGGTGCGGTCGGCTCGCAGCCGCACCTGGGAGGCCGACTCCTCGCCGGTGACGTAGAGGGTGCGGTGGGTGCGGGCCGCGGTCTGCGCCGCGACCTCGAGCAGCAGGGTGCTCTTGCCGACACCGGGCTCGCCGGCCAGCAGGATCGCGGCCCCGGGCACGAGCCCGCCCCCGAGCACCCGGTCGAGCTCGGGCACGCCGCTGGCGCGGAAGGCCGACTCGCTCACCGACACCTCGGTGATGGGCACGGCAGCGGTCGTCACGGCCGAGGCGGCGGTGCGCATGGTGGGAGCGGCAGCCTCGGCGACAGAGCCCCACGCCTGGCACTCGCCGCAGCGCCCGACCCACTTGCCGGTCTCCCAGCCGCACTCGCTGCACCGGAAGGCGGGTCGCGCGGTCTTGGCCATGCACCGAACGCTAGGCCCTGCCACCGACAGCCGCCCCGCGACCCACCTGGCTCCCGGCAGACCAGACTCCTAAGGGTGAGGACGAGCGCCGTCGTACTCCCATATGATCCCCATTGGAACGATCAAGTCCGGTGGAGGTGCGATGACGAGGATGCCTGGGCGGGCGCCCACGGTGCCGCCGACCCTCGCCGACGTCGCCGAGCGCGCCGGCGTCTCGCGCCAGACCGTCTCGAACGCGGTCAACAACCCCGAGCTGCTGCGCGCCGACACCCTGGTGCGGGTGCAGGAGGCGATCGAGGAGCTCGGCTACTCGCCCAACCGTGCCGCGCGCAACCTGCGCACCCGCTCCTCCCACCTGATCGGGCTGCGGATGAGCCCGGTCCAGGAGTTCACCGCCAACGCGGCGGCCGACCGCTTCGTGCACTCGCTGGTCGACACCTCGCGGGAGGCCGGCTACCACGTGCTGCTCTTCTCGGGGGACCCCACCGACCCCGAGTCCGGCTACGACGACCTGCTGCGCTCGACCGCGGTCGACGCCTTCGTCGTCACCGACACCTACCTCGGCAACCCGCAGGCCGCCTGGCTCCGCGAGCGGCGGGCTCCCTTCGTCGCCTTCGGTCGTCCCTGGGACGACCCGGCCGCGACGCACCCGTGGGGTCGACGTCGACGGCGCGGCGGGCGCCGAGCTCGCGACGCAGCACCTGCTCGACAAGGGCCACACCCGCATCGCCTGGATCGGCTGGCGCAAGGACTCCTTCATCGGCGAGGACCGGCGCTCGGGCTGGAGCCGGGCTCTCAAGGAGCAGGACCTGCCGACGACCGGCCTCGCGTCCCGGGTCGAGGACACGGTCAACAGTGGCCGCGAGGCCAGTGCGGTGCTGCTCGACGAGGCCCGCCCGACCGGCTTCGTCTGTGCCTCCGACACCCTCGCGATGGGTGTCATGCACACGCTCGCCGAGCGCGGCATGCACGCCGGCGAGGACGTCGCGGTCGTCGGCTTCGACGACTCCCAGACCGCGCAGGTCATGCATCCCGGCCTCACCTCGGTGCGCCAGCCTCTCGAGGACGTCGCGATCGAGGTCGTCAACGCTCTCGAGGGTCTGCTGGCCCACCCCCGGCGCATCCTGCCCGGCAAGCTGCTGGTCCCCACGCTGGCGGTGCGCCGCTCCAGCTAGGTGGGGTGGCTGCGGGTCGCATGCGGGTCGTGTGCCGGAGACCGCGCTGGGCCGCTGCGAGCGGCACACGACCCGACGAGGGCCGGCGGACCACGTCGCCGGTGCGATTCGCCAGGCAGGTCGTGTGCCGGAGACCGCGCTCGGCCGCTGCGAGCGGCACACGACCCGACGCCCGGCCGCGCCACCGCGCAGAGCGACCAGCTAGAACACCTTCGACCACACGTTGACCGCATAGTCGACCTCGAGGCCCTCGTGGTCGCGCAGCACCTCGTCGGCGACGTCCGGCTTGAGCTCGATCCGCACGACCGCCTCGAGGTCGGCGCGTGAGGTGAAGCGCCAGTCCATGTCGACCGGGGTGCGGGTCCAGCCCCGCGTGACCCAGAAGCGCTCGATCTCCTGGGGCGGGGGCAGGTGCGGGTAACCGCGACGGAACCATGCGCCCCACGTCGACCGGGAGCCGTCGTTGTCGATGACGACCGCGGTGCCCCCACGTCGTACGACGCGCTCGAGCTCGGCCAGTCCGGGCTCGCAGCCGGGGCCGAAGAAGTAGGCCCACCGCACGTGTACGACGTCGACGCTGTGGTCGGGGAGCGGGACCTCCTGGGCGGTGCCCTGGAGGACGCGGACCCCGGCCACGGCCTTCGTACGACGACGGGCCAGGGCGAGCAGGTCGGGGTGCGGCTCGACGCCGGTCACCGAGCCCGTGGGGCCGACGGCGGCGGCGAAGCCGGGCAGGTGGAAGCCGGTGCCGCAGCCGAGGTCGAGGAGGTGGGCGCCGGAGACGTCGACGAGGGAGCGGATCGTGGCGTCGAGGCGACCGTCGGGATCGACCGCCTGGTTCTCGATCTCATAGGTCGCGGTGTGGGACCAGATGTTGGGGCTGGGGACGGTACCCAGCGGCACCGGTGGGCCGCCGGACGGCCCAGGGGACACGCTCAGAGACGGACCAGGCCGCGCGGGGTCTGGAACTGTGCGGCGAGGATGCCGGGGGTGCCGTTGGGGGCGACCCACTCGACCTTGACGTCCTCGAGGGGCGCCTCGACGCTCTCGCCGAGCCACTCGCTCACGCGCTGCGGGTCGCCGGCGATCTCGAGGCAGGCCAGGGAGAAGTCGCTGCCGGAGCCGGAGGACGGACGCAGCTCGGCGTCGGACTCCCACTCGATGAAGAACGGCAGCTGGGGGTCGGAGATCAGGCCGTTGACGCCGATCTGGCGCCAGCGGAGCTCGGTGCCGTCGGGGCGGTGGCGGCTGCCGACGACCGCGGAGCGGCCCAGACGCTGCTCGACGACGGTGATGTCGTCGACGGAGACGACCCAGCCGAGCCAGCCGCCGCCGAGGGCGGAGCGGGCGCGCACTGCCTGGCCGAACGGGGCCTTGTCGGATGCCGGGTGGTCGAGGACCTCGACGACCTCGAGGTAGGTGCCCTCGGCCAGCGGGAAGGTCATGTTGCGGGTGCCGAAGCGGGGGTGGATGCCCCCGTCGGTGAACTCACGACCGAGGAGATCGCCCAGACGCTGGGCGGTTCCTGCGAGGCCGTCAGGGCCCGCGGCGAAAGAGAGGTGGTCCAGGCGCATGTCCGTCATTGTGCGACAGGCAGCCGTGTGGTTCCGCAGGCGGGGTCGGGTCTCTTGATGTCGAGAAGTCGCCGTGTGCGCACCGGATCCACCCCAGAGGATGCACCTGCCGGGCGTGTCGCACCGTTCAGTGCGGGTCGGCGGGGTGCAGCGCGAGTGCGGAGCGCGAGCGCACGTGGGCGTCGCAGTGCCGCACCAGCTCGGCGTACGCCGCCGGGCCCATGAGCTCGGTCAGCTCGGGGGCGTGCGTGACGTAGACCGCCTCGACGGCGACGTGGGCCTCGGTGTTGCCGGAGCAGTACCAGTCGAGGTCGTGGCCACCGGCACCCCAGCCGCGGCGGTCGTACTCGGTGATCGTCACCTCGGTGTAGGTGGTGCCGTCCTGGCGCTCGACGTTGCGGAAGCGGCGGCGGATCGGCAGCTGCCAGCACACGTCGGGCTTGGTCTCGAGGGGGTTGCGGTCCTGCTGCAACGCCAGTCCGTGCAGGGCGCAGCCCGCTCCGACCGGGGTGCCGTCGGGCGCGAAGTCGGCGCGGTTGTGGAAGACGCAGGCCTGCTGGCCGTCGACCTCGATCGTGCGGGTCTTGCGGTCGCCCTCGTCGTCGGTCTCGATCCAGTCCTTCTTCCTCACCTCGCGCCCGGGGTGGAACTGCCACTGGGTCTCGTCGAGCTGGGCGACGTAGCCGGCCACGCGCTTCTCGTCGGCCTTGTCGGCGAAGTGCGCCCCGAGGGTGCAGCAGCCGGTGTCGGGGGCGTCGGCGTAGATGCCCTGGCAACCCTGCCCGAAGATGCACATGTAGCTCGACGTCAGCCAGGTGAGGTCGCACCGCATCACCTCGGTCTCGTCGGCCGGGTTGACGAACTCCACGAAGGCGCGCGGAAAGACCAGGTCGACTTCGGGCATGCGCCTGAGCCTACGCGGCCCGGAGGTGGCGGTGGCGGTAGGTTTGTCGCATGCGCCTGGGCGTCCTGGACATCGGTTCCAACACCGGCCACCTGCTGGTGGTCGACGCACACGACGGCGCAGCACCCCTGCCGGCCTTCTCCTACAAGCAGCCGTTGCGCCTCGCCGAGCACCTCGACGAGACCGGGGCCGTCTCGCAGACCGGCATCGACGCGCTCGCGGCCTTCACCGCGGAGGCGCTGGTCGTGGCCGAGGACAAGGGCTGCGAGGCGATGCTGAGCTTCGCCACCTCGGCGGTGCGCGACGCGGTCAACTCCGACGACGTCCTGCGCACCGTGAGCGAGCGCACGGGCGAGCAGATCGCCGTGCTCTCCGGCGAGGACGAGGCGCGGCTGACCTTCCTCGCCGTACGCCGGTGGTTCGGCTGGTCGGCCGGCCGACTGGCCGTCTTCGACATCGGCGGCGGCTCGCTCGAGATCGCAGGCGGCACCAACGAGCGCCCGGACGTCGCGTGGTCCTTGCCGCTGGGCGCCGCCCGGCTGGCGCGGACCTTCTCCGACGGCGAGCTCGACGAGTCCCGGATCCGCCAGATCCGCAAGCAGATCCGCACCGAGATCGCCCGCGACGCCGGCAACCTGCTGCGTGCCGGCACGCCCCACCGGGCGGCTGCGACGTCCAAGACCTTCCGATCCCTGGCGCGCATCTGCGGGGCCGCTCCGTCGGGCGACGGTGCCCTGGTGCCGCGCTCTCTGCAGCTCGAGGCGCTACGGCAGTGGATCCCCAAGCTGGTCGCGATGACACCCGAGGAGCTGGCCGACCTGCCCGGCGTCTCCCCGAGCCGCGCCCACCAGATCGTCCCCGGCGCGCTGGTCGCCGAGGCCTGCATGGACATCTTCGACCTCGCCGAGCTCGAGATCTGCCCGTGGGCGCTGCGCGAGGGCGTCATCCTCGAGCGCATCGACACGATGAGCGTGCTGGACGGGTGACCCCGCGCATCGGACTCTCGACGGCCTCGGTCTATCCCGAGTCGTCCGCGCACGCCTTCGCCTATGCGGCCCAGCTCGGCTACGACGCCGTCGAGGTGATGGTCGGCATCGACGCCCTGAGCCAGCAGACCTCCGCGGTCAAGCAGCTCTCCGAGCACCACGAGATCCCGATCAGCGCGATCCACGCGCCGTGCCTGCTCTTCACCCAGCGGGTCTGGGGCACCGAGCCGTGGGGCAAGCTCCAGCGCTCCGCGGAGATGGCGGCCGACGTCGGCGCCGAGGTGGTCGTCGTACACCCTCCCTTCCGGTGGCAGAAGGACTACGCCCGCGACTTCGTCAACGGCATCGCGGCCCTGGAGAACTCCACGGGC
>NZ_JANNML010000111.1:0-11137 GCF_031397825.1 Nocardioides sp. | reverse complement strand
GCCCAGGCCGCCCTCGCTGGTGGGCCCGGTGACGCCCGGCCAGGAGGTCGACTCCTCGGCGATGGTGACGACGCCGGGCACCCGCTTGTAGACGGTGGCGTTCATCTCCTGGAGGAACTGCACGGCCTCGAGGTTCTCGCGCCCGCCGTGCTTGTTGGGCGACCACTCGCCCTCCTCGCGGGCGTAGTCGAGGTAGAGCATCGAGGCGACGCCGTCGACGCGCAGGCCGTCGGCGTGGAACTCCTCGAGCCAGTAGAGCGCGTTGGCGTAGAGGAAGTTGCGGACCTCGGGGCGCCCGAAGTTGAAGATGTGGGAGCCCCACTCCTGGTGCCAGCCGCGCTGCGGGTTGGGGTCCTCGTAGAGCGGGGTGCCGTCGAAGCTGACCAGCGCCCACGGGTCGGTCGCGAAGTGCCCGGGGACCCAGTCGAGGATGACGCCGATGCCGGCCTGGTGCAGCCGGTCGATCAGGCGGCGCAGGCCGTCGGGGTCACCGAGGCGGGAGTCCGAGGCGAAGTACGACGTGACGTGGTAGCCCCAGGACCCGCCGAACGGGTGCTGCATGACGGGCATCATCTCGACGTGCGTGAAGCCGAGGTCCTGGAGGTAGGGGACCAGCTCGTCGGCCAGGTCGTCGAAGGACCGGCCGCTGCGCCACGAGGCCAGGTGCACCTCGTAGATCGACATCGCCTCGGTGACCGCGGAGCCCTCGGCGCGCGCCCTCATCCAGGCGTCGTCCTGCCAGGTGTGCTGTGACTCGAAGACGACCGACGAGGTCGCGGGCGCAACCTCGGAGTAGGACGCCATCGGGTCGGCCTTCTCGCGCCAGTGGCCGTCGGCTCCGAGGACGACGTACTTGTAGCTCGTGCCCGAGCCCACGGCCGGGACGAAGAGCTCCCAGACGCCGGACTGCCCGAGCTGGCGCATCGGGTGCTCGCGCCCGTCCCAGCTGTTGAAGTCAGCCTTGAGCCGCACCGCGCGCGCCGCCGGGGCCCAGACCGCGAAGGCCGTGCCGCTGATCGGCTCGCCGCCGGGAACGTCGTAGTGGTGCACGTGGGCGCCGAGGACGTCCCACAGCTGCTCGTGACGACCCTCGTTGATCAGGTGCAGGTCGACCTCGCCGAGGGTGGGCAGGAAGCGGTAGGGGTCGTCGAGTACGTGCGTTCCGCCGCCGGCGTAGGTCGTGGCGATCCGGTAGTCGGGCACCTCGTCGCCCGGCACGACGCCGACCCAGATGCCCTCGTGCTCGTGCACCAGCGGGGTCTCGGCGCCGCCATGACGCAGGACGACGGACTCGGCGAGCGGACGCAGCACGCGCACGGTGATCGCGCCGTCGTGCGGGTGGGGGCCGAGGACGGCGTGGGGGTGGCCGTGCTCGCCGTGGACCACCTGGGCGAGCTCGGCGGTGTCGACCGGCTTGGCGCTCGGGGTGGAGGGAGCGGAGGGAGTGGTGGGGGTGGGGTGGGTGTCGGTCATGTCGTCACGATCCTCGCGATGGCTTCGAGCGGGATGGAGATCCAGGTCGGTCGGTTGCGCTTCTCGTAGACGCACTCGTAGACCGCCTTGTCCGCGACGTAGGCGTCCAGCAGGACCCGCTCGTCCGGCCCGACCTCGCCGCCGGCGTAGGCGACCAGGAAGTGGTTGCGGTTGCGGTGCGCCCACTCGTAGGCGCGCACGTTGCGCTGGTTGACCTCGGCGAGGTCGTCGTCGGAGCGGGTGCGCTCCACGACGTGGGGGGCGTAGTCGAGGGAGCGCAGCATCCCCGCGACGTCGCGCCAGCGCGAGTCGGGCAGGCTCCGCTCGGCCAGCGTCTTGGCCGGCTCGCCCTCGAAGTCGACGATCTTCCAGCCCAGCGCCGTGCGCAGGGTCTGACCGAGGTGCAGGTCACCGTGGATCTGCTGCACCTCCACGTCCGGGAGGGCGGCGACCGCGGCATAGAGCGCGTGCAGGCCGTCGGCGTACGACGCGAGGTCCGGGACGACGGCGAGCGCGGCGTCGAGCCGGGCCGACATCGCCGCGCCGACCGCAGCGGCCGAAGTGCTGCCGCGACCGGTGGGGAAGTGCTCGGCCAGGGCGTCGTGCACCTCGCGCAGCGCCTCGCCGAGGCGTGCGGACTCACCGGCGAAGTCGCCACCGACCTCGCTGGCGTGCAGGTCGGCCTCGGCGAAGAGGTTGCGCACGCTGGTGAGCGCGATGTCCCAGCCGTCGGTGGCCGTGCGGAGGAACTGCTGGAGCATCGCCAGCTGGGTCACGTCCCCGTCGGGGGACACGTGCTCGACCCAGCCGTAGAGGGCCGCGACGTGCTCGGACCCGGCCCGGGTCAGCACGTCGTGGACGCGCACGTCGGGGTTGATGCCCGGCGTCACCTTGCGGAAGACCTTCATCAGGGCGTCCTCGCCGAAGGACACCGAGGAGTTGGACTGCTCGCCGGTGAAGAGCGTGGACGTGGCCGTCGTGTCGACCGCGTGGCCCGGGATCCGGTGGAACACCAACCCGCCCGCTGCGAGGGTGCCGGCAGGCGCGTCCGCGGCGGCGGAGAAAGCGTCGAGCCAGCAGGCCATCGCGGCGCGGTCGTGGAGCGCGTCGTAGGCGTGGACCCAGCCGCGACCGGGCTCCTCCCACCATCCGACGAACGCGTGGTCGAGGCGGGTCTCCGGCTCGGCGTAGAACGCCAGCGGCACCTGGTAGTGCTCGACGCGGTGCGGGTGGTCGGCCGGCACGTCGTCGTAGGTCAGCTCCACGAGGTGGAGCGCGACCCTGGGCTCGGCGCCGGTGGCGGGGGTGAGCTCCCCGAGACGGCGTACGCCGGTGACGGTGAACGGTCGCCCCTTGCCGCCGAACCAGCGGGTCTTCTCCACGTAGGTGACGAAGACCTGCGGGTCCACGTGGTCGATCTGGGTCGCGCTCGGCTCGGTCGTCACAGCAGCTGCCCCTCCTGGGGGTTGTCGCTCGGGGTCAGGCGGAACCAGTAGAAGCCGTAGCCGCCGAGCGTGAGCAGGTAGGGGAGCTCGCCGATGCGGGGGAAGGGGACCTCCCCGAGCATCTCGATGGGCACCAGCCCCTCGAAGCGGCGCAGGTCCAGCTCCACCGGCTGCGGGAAGCGCGAGAGGTTGTTGACGCAGAGGATCACGTCGTCCCCGTGCTGGCGGGCGTAGGACAGGACCGTCGGGTTGGAGCCGCCGAGGTCCTCGAAGGTGCCCAGGCCGAAGGCGTCGTGGCCGCGACGGGCGTGGATCATCCGGCGCATCCAGTGCAGCAGCGAGGAGGAGTTCTCCAGCTGGGCCTCGACGTTGACGCTCTGGTAGCCGTAGACCGGGTCCTGGATCGCGGGCAGGAAGAGCTTGCCCGGGGTCGCGGAGGAGAAGCCGGCGTTGCGGTCGGGGGTCCACTGCATGGGGGTCCGCACTCCGTCGCGGTCACCGAGCCAGATGTTGTCGCCCATCCCGATCTCGTCACCGTAGTAGAGGACGGGGGAGCCGGGCAGCGAGAGCAGCAGCGCGTTGAAGAGCTCGATCTGGTTGACGTCGTTGTCGAGCAGCGGGGCCAGCCGTCGGCGGATGCCGATGTTGGCCTTCATCCGCGGGTCCTTGGCGTACTCGTTCCACATGTAGTCGCGGTCCTCGTCGCTGACCATCTCGAGCGTGAGCTCGTCGTGGTTGCGCAGGAAGATGCCCCACTGGCAGTTGCCGGGGATGGGCGGGGTCTGCTCGAGGATCTCCGAGATGGGGAAGCGCGACTCGCGTCGTACGGCCATGAAGATGCGCGGCATCACCGGGAAGTGGAAGCACATGTGGCACTCGTCGCCGATCCACTCGCCGGCATCGTCCTCCGCGCTGCCGAAGTAGTCCACGACGTCGGCCGGCCACTGGTTGGCCTCGGCCAGCAGGATCCGGCCGGGGTAGTGCTCGTCGACGTAGGAGCGCACCTTGCGCAGGAAGGCGTGCGTCTCGGGGAGGTTCTCCCCGTTGGTGCCCGGTCGCTCGTAGAGGTAGGGCACGGCGTCGAGACGGAAGCCGTCGAGGCCCATGTCGAACCAGAACGAGATGGCCTCGATGATCGCGTCGTGGACGGCCGGGTTGTCGTAGTTGAGGTCCGGCTGGTGGGAGAAGAACCGGTGCCAGAAGTACTGCTGACGGACCGGGTCCCAGGTCCAGTTGGAGGGCTCGGTGTCGACGAAGATGACCCGGGCGTCCTGGTAGAGCTCGTCGGTGTCGGACCAGACGTAGAAGTCGCCGTAGGGACCCTCTGGGTCCTCGCGGCTGGCCTGGAACCACGGGTGCTGGTCGCTGGTGTGGTTCATGACGAAGTCGATGATCACCCGGATGCCGCGGGCGTGGGCCTCGTCGAGGAAGTGGTGGAAGTCCTCGACGGTGCCGGCCTCGGGGAGGATGTTGGTGAAGTCGGCGACGTCGTAGCCGCCGTCGCGCAGCGGCGAGGAGAAGAACGGCGGGACCCACAGGCAGTCGACGCCGAGCCACTGCAGGTAGTCGAGCTTCTCGGTGAGCCCCTTGAAGTCACCGGTGCCGTCGGCGTTGGAGTCCCGGAAGGACCGGACCATCACCTCGTAGAAGACGGCTGTCTTGAACCAGTCGGGCGTGTCGGCGGCAAGGGTCACGCAGTCCTCCTGACGGTCAGCACGTGCGCGGGTTCGTCGTGCGGGTCGAGGCGCACGTAGCTGTGCTGGCTCCAGGTCCAGTCGGCCCCGGTGATCTCGTCGTGCACACCGAAGCTGTCCTGACCGGCCAGGCCGAGCGAGGCCAGGTCCAGGTGGACCATCGTCTCCCGGGTGCCGTGCGGGTCGAGGTTGACCACGACGATGACGGTGTCGTCGCCGGCGGTCTTGGAGAAGACCAGGACGTTCTCGTCGTCGGCGCTGTGGATCGTGACGTTGCGCAGCAGCTTCAGCGAGGGGTGCGCGCGGCGGATCTCGTTGAGGCGGGTGAGGTAGGGCGCGAGGGTGCGGCCCTCCGCCTGCGCGGCGTCCCAGTCGCGGATGCGCACCTGGAACTTCTCCGAGTCGAGATACTCCTCGCTGCCGGGTTTGACCGCCACGTGCTCGTAGAGCTCGTAGCCGGCGTAGACGCCCCAGCTGGGGGAGCCCGTCGCGGCGATCACGGCGCGGATCTTGAACGCCGCGGGACCGCCGTACTGGAGGTAGCCGTGGAGGATGTCGGGGGTGTTGACGAAGAAGTTGGGCCGCATCAGGTGGTCGGACTCGCTGGACAGCTCGGTGAGGTACTCCTCGATCTCCCAGCGAGCGGTGCGCCACGTGAAGTAGGTGTAGGACTGGTGGAAGCCGATCGATCCGAGCGCGTGCATCATCGCCGGCCGGGTGAAGGCCTCCGAGAGGAACAGCACGTCGGGGTCCGTGCGTCGGATCTCCTTCAGCAGCCACTCCCAGAAGGCCAGCGGCTTGGTGTGCGGGTTGTCGACCCGGAAGATCCGGACGCCGTGGGACATCCACAGCCGGACCACGCGCAGCACCTCCCGGCAGATGCCGGTGGGGTCGTTGTCGAAGTTGACCGGGTAGATGTCCTGGTACTTCTTCGGCGGGTTCTCGGCGTAGGCGATGGTCCCGTCGGCCCGGGTGGTGAACCACTCGGGGTGGCTGGTCACCCAGGGGTGGTCGGGGGCGGCCTGGAGGGCCAGGTCGAGCGCGACCTCGAGCCCGAGCTCGCCGGCGCGTGCCACGAACGCGTCGAAGTCGGCGAAGTTGCCGAGGTCGGGGTGGATCGCGTCGTGCCCGCCCTCGATGGACCCGATGGCCCACGGTGAGCAGGGGTCGTCGGGGCCGGGGGTCAGGGTGTTGGTGGGGCCCTTGCGGTTGACCTCAACGATCGGGTGGATAGGTGGCAGGTAGATCACGTCGAAGCCCATCGCGGCGACGGCGTCGAGACGACGGGCGGCGGTCTCGAAGCTGCCGCTCATCACGATGCCGGTCTCGGGGTCCTTGGTGGCGCCCTCGGAGCGGGGGAAGAACTCGTACCAGCTGCCGTAGAGGGCGCGCTCGCGGTCGGCGAAGGCGGGGTAGGGGCCCTCGACGGACACCAGCTCGCGCAGGGGATTGGCGTCGAGCACGGCCACGAGCTCCTCGGACCTGAGCTGGGCCAGGCGGGCTGCGACCGGTCGCTCGGTGTCCGTGGCCGCCTGGACGGCGCCCGTGACGACGGCGCGGGCGGGTCGGTCGTCGCTCGGGAGGTCGGCGAGGACACGCTCGAGGAGCAGGCGTCCCTCGAGGAACATCAGCTCGACGTCGACCCCGGCGGGGATCTTCAGTCCTGCGTCGTGCTGCCAGGTGGCGATCGGGTCGGACCAGGCGTGCACCTCGAAGGTCCACACGCCGACGGCGTCGGGGGTGACCGCGGCGTGGTAGCGGTCGGGCACCTCGGCGTCGGGCGTCATCCGGACCGGAGGTCGCCTCGTGCCGTCCGGTCCGACGAGGACGACCTCGGTCCCGAGCTTGTCGTGCCCCTCCCGGAACACGGTGGCGCTGACGGGGAGCGGCTCACCGACGGTGGCCTTGGCGGCCTGCCGCCCGAGGTCCACGACGGGCATGACGTCCATGACGGGGATGCGGCCAACCATGCTTCCACCCTTGCCGGTCGGTGGGTGCCACGCAAGCCAGGACGCCCTGTCTCCCCCCGGAGGGTGAGACAGGGCGCCCTGTGGTCCGCGTGCGCTCAGAAGACCTGGAGCTCGGCCGCGTGCACGATCGTGCCCCGGTCGGACGCGGTCTTGCAGTCGGTGTCGTTGAGCGGGTCGGCGTCCTGCTCGCCGGCGTAGCCCGCGAAGCCGGTGCACTGGTTCTCCAGCACGACCAGGCGCACCGCGGCGGCCTTCGTGGCGCCGATCGAGAAGGACCTCAGGTTGAGGTCCGGCGCGACGGGACGGGGACGCCGCGACGGGAACGCGTCGCCCTTCGAGGTGAAGGCGCGCTTCCAGACTGCCGACGGCTTCGAGCAGGCCTTGACGCAGGTCTCGATCGCGAAGCGACGCAGCGCGGTGAAGCGGGACCCGGAGTCGGGGTCCGCCGCGAACGGCAGCTCGGTCCCCGAGGCGGGCGCCGGGGTGAGGTAGGCGCTCACCTGGACCCGACGGATCGTGCGGACCCCGCCGGCGAGGTCGACCGCGACGAAGGGCTTGGAGGCGTCGACGTTGGCGGTGGTGACACCACCCCAGTTGGTCTTCTCGGTGCCGTCGATCAGGAAGCCCGGGTTGCGGGAGCCCGGGGTCGAGCGGATCACCTTGGCGCCGGCAGCCTTGGCCGCGAGGTTGGTCCGGTCCGCGATCCGGTAGGACGACCTGCCCGGCTTCACGGTCAGCGTGAAGCGGGTGAAGCCACGGGTCTTGGAGACGAACAGCATCCGGTAGCGACCGGGGGTCATCGAGACGACGCTGTCGAGCTTCGTGCCCTTCAGGGTGTCACCCACCGGCGTCACCCGGGCCTCGTAGTCGCCGACGAAGAGCCTGCCGGGGCTGGTGCTGCGGAAGGTGACCGACCCGTTCCTGCTCTTCGGCGAGGCGAAGCTCGGGGTCGGCTCACTCGAGTCGGCGTTGGGCACCGAGGCGCCCTTGCCCATGCCGCGGCGGGCGAAGGCGTCCCACATGACCTTGGTGTTCTCCCCGTCGAAGCGCATCCGGTCGGCGGCGATCATCGCGTCGCGGGCGTCGAGCATCGACGTCGCGCCCTGCTGGAGCAGGAACGAGTCGAACATGAGCTGGACCCAGCGCCGGTTGCCCGGGCAGAACTGCGGGCGCTGCACGCCCTTGTCGCGGTTGCCCTGCGCGCACTTGAGCTGGAGGTTCTTGCGGTCATAGCTGAAGCGCGGGTTCTTGTTCCACTTGTTGACGAGGGCCTGGCGGACCTCCCACTGGGTGCCGTTCCAGATCTCGCCGTCCGCGTGGACCTCCGGGCCCGTGGTGTCGAAGCCGTAGTCGGAGTAGTTGAGCGGGTTGCGGTTGATCGCGTAGTCGCGGATGGCGACGTCCTTGTTGCCGGTGGCGTAGACGCCGACGGCCCAGACGTTGCCGCCGTTGTCGTAGCCGTGGCTGAACTGGTACTCCGCGGCGACCAGGTCGCTCCACGACTCACCCATGGCGCCACCCTGCTCGGAGGTCAGCCCCTCGTCGGGACCGCCGACCATGCGGTTGCTGATGGCGTGGGTGTACTCGTGCCCGACGATGCCCATGTCCAGGCCGCCGTCGGTGCACGGGGCGTAGAAGGCGCCGGCGATCGGCTGGAAGAGGTACTGGTTGGTGATGCCGGGGACGCCGTCCTGCAGCGCGATCTGGTTGGCGTTGTCGCGACCGAGGAAGGACGGCTGACCACCGCTGAGGGCACCGGCCTGGGCGTTGCCCACCTCCGGGTCGTTGTCGAGGCCACCGCGACCGATGTTGTCGAGCTGGAGGTTGTAGTTCCGCTCGTTGAAGCCGAGGTAGTAGGAGTAGTCATGCATCCGGTTGTGGGTCACGAAGAGGTTGGTGACGCTGGCGTTGATGTCGTTGCCGCCCGGCACGAGTGCGCTGGGGCTGCAGCGGCTGTTGTTCCACGCGTCGGTGAAGGGCGTCGTGTAGTCCTGTGTCGCTGAGACCGGTGCCTGGAGCAGGCCGCCGGGCGTCAGCGGACTGGCCCAGGCCTCGTGGGTGTTGGCGTTGTTGCCGATGGTGGTCAGCGAGGAGGTGCCGGTGTTGGTGAGCACGTCCCAGGGGCCAGGTGCCTGGATGTTGCGCAGCGGCCCGGTGCTCAGGTTGCACCCGGCTGCCACCAGCCAGCAGCCGATGACGCTGTTGCGTGGGGTGGTCCTCGAGGAGAAGTCCAAGCTCGGGTTGGCCGGGAAGAAGCGCCACCGGGGGTTGGGGGAGAGGTCGCCGGCGCCCGGACCGGCCTGGTCACTGGTGGTGATCGACGCGGCGTAGTTGCCCGGCGGCAGGAACGGCACGGTCGGGTCCGCGAAGGGGCACACCTGGAGGGCGTAGGTGCCGGCCGGGATCGAGTCGGCGGCGTACGTCGCGGTCTCAGGGCTGGTGCCGAGGTCGCCGGTGACCAGCAGCTGGTTGCCGGGCCCGAAGATCTTGACCTCGATGTCGTTGGCAGCGTTGACCGTCGAGGCGACGGCCACGATCTGCTTGGTGGCGTTGTCGGTCAGCTCGAAGGCGTGCTTGGGACCGCACTCGGTGGCCGTGATCGAGCCGGTGAACGGGACGAAGTCGCTGCTGTTCTCGACCTTGTTCTCGCGGTGCAGGACCTCACCGGTGACCGCGTCGATCATCACGGTGTAGCCGAGGGCCTGGCCCGCCGCGACGTCGACGACGTTGGACTCGAGGACCGGTCGGACCGAGCCGTCGGCCATCGCCAGCGCCCGGAGGCGCACCAGCTGCTCCTGGTCGAAGCCCGGGACCTGGAGCCGTGTCCAGCCGTCGGAGACGGTGCGCGTGACCAGGTCGAGGTCGGCGAGAGGGATCTCCCGGCCGACGGCCGCGGCCGCCTCGAGCCAGCCCTCGAGCGGGGTGAGGGTGGGGGCGGCGGGCGTGCCCGTGGTCTTGCTGATCGAGGACGATGCGTAGGCGATCTGGCCGTCGGCCACCCCCACGGTCACCATGCTGGCCAGGGCCGGGGTCAGGTTGCCGAAGCGCTGGCGGAAGAGCACCGCGCGCGCGTCGCTGAGCGCGAACGGCTGCGAGCTGACCACGTCGAGGGCGGCAACCTGCGCGGGGGTGAGCCCGAAGACGGTGGCGTTGCGGGCCAGCCACGTGCGTGCGGCCTCCACCGGGTCGGCGGAGGTGGCTGTCGCCAGCGCGCCGTCGGTGGGCAGGAGGGAGGAGGGAGTGCCGAAGCGGTTCCACCGGACGTCGACGACGCCGAGGCGGGCGACCGCCTTGCGCTGGGCGACCGACGGCAGTGCCGTGCCGCGGGCGTCCACGTCGTCGAGACCGTGCACCGGGTCGCCGAGCGTGCGGACCTCGCCCAGGTCGACCTCGTCGGCGGCTGCGGTGGCAGCGCTCGGCAGGGACGGCGCGGACGAGGTCGGGGTGTCGGCCAAGGCCGGCAGCTGGAGGAGCCCGGGGACCAGGGTGGCGGTCAGGAGGGCTGCGGCGGTCAGCGTGTGTCGACGCCTCCGAGAGGGCAGTGAGGTCATGACCTCTCAACGCCGGAGGCCGGTGATCGTTATGGAGCTCGGAGCGCTCGGGGCACTCCGGGACAGGTGGTTCACAATCCTGGGACAGTTTCGCGAGATCTTTGGATCGTTCCAGAAAATGCCGGTAGCGTCCTCCGGGTGCGCGCAATCCGACGATTCACCGTCCGTCCCGTCCTACCGACCGCCCTGGCGGCGCTGAGCGACCTGGCGGGCAACCTCCGCTGGTCCTGGCACCCCGAGACGCAGGACGTCTTCGAGGAGATCGACGCCGTGCTGTGGGAGTCGACCGGACACGACCCGGTCAAGCTCCTCGGCGCCGTCGGGCCGGCCCGACTCGAGCAGCTCGCCACCGACGCGGGCTTCCTCGAGCGGCTGCAGACCGCCTCCGCTGACCTCCAGGCCTACCTGACCGGCGAGCGCTGGTACCAGCGCCGCGGCGCTGCGACCGGCCCCGCCGCCATCGGCTACTTCTCGCCCGAGTTCGGCATCACCGCCGTGCTCCCGCAGTACTCCGGAGGCCTCGGGATCCTCGCCGGCGACCACCTGAAGGCCGCCAGCGACCTCGGCGTGCCGATCGTCGGCGTCGGGCTGCTCTACCGGCACGGCTACTTCCAGCAGTCGCTGTCGCGCGACGGCTGGCAGCAGGAGACCTACCCGGTCCTCGACCCCGACGAGCTGCCGATCTCGCTGCTGCGCGAGCACGACGGCTCCCGGGCGATGATCTCGATCGCCATGCCCGGCGGCCCCGACCTGCTGGCCCGCATCTGGGTGGCCAGCGTCGGCCGCGTCCCGCTGCTGATGCTCGACACCGACGTCGAGGGCAACCCCGACCACTACGTCGACGTGACCGACCGGCTCTACGGCGGCACGAGCGAGCACCGCCTGCGCCAGGAGATGCTCCTCGGGGTCGGCGGTGTGCGCGCGCTGCGCGCCTACTCGCGCATCACCGGGGCCCCCGCGCCCGAGGTCTTCCACACCAACGAGGGCCACGCCGGCTTCCTCGG
>NZ_JANNML010000084.1:0-21916 GCF_031397825.1 Nocardioides sp. | reverse complement strand
GGTCACCGACATCAAGAAGATGACGATCTGGGGCAACCACTCCGCCACCCAGTACCCCGACCTCTTCCACGCCGAGGTCGGCGGCAGGAACGCCGCCGAGGTCGTGGGCGACCAGGCCTGGATCGAGAACGACTTCATCCCGACCGTCGCCAAGCGCGGCGCCGCGATCATCGAGGCCCGGGGCTCGTCCTCGGCCGCCTCCGCCGCGTCCGCCACCGTCGACGCCGCCCGCGACTGGCTGCTCGGCTCCGCCGCCGACGACTGGGTCTCCATGGCGGTCGTCTCCGACGGTTCCTACGGCGTCCCCGAGGGCCTCATCTCCTCCTTCCCCGTCACCACCAAGGACGGCGACTGGGAGATCGTCCAGGGCCTGGAGATCGACGACTTCTCCCGCGGTCGCATCGACGCCTCCACCGCCGAGCTCGCCGACGAGCGCGCTGCCGTGACGGAGCTCGGTCTGATCTGATCTGACCGGCCCGTCCCGACGTACGACGACCCGCTCCGAGCCTGGCTCGGGGCGGGTCGTCGGCGTGGGGGCGTCCCGTGACTCAGAGCGGCTGGTCGGGGATGGTCTTGGCGAGGAAGATCAGCAGCCCGCCGACCCCGGCGAGGAGGCCGACGTCCACGAGCCGGTGGCGCACGGCGAGCATGCCAGCGTCTCGCTGCGGCA
The DNA here is from genome assembly GCF_031397825.1 of Nocardioides sp. Classification (GTDB taxonomy): domain Bacteria; phylum Actinomycetota; class Actinomycetes; order Propionibacteriales; family Nocardioidaceae; genus Nocardioides. The sequence continues at coordinate 21,246 of NZ_JANNML010000084.1, read as the reverse complement.
GGACCAGCCGCAGGGCGGCGGCCGCCAGCAGCGACGAGGCGAGCCACCGGATGCCCAGGCGCCAGTTGCCACCCAGGACGATCGCGAAACCGACCGAGCTGGTGATGAGCACCCCGAGGTAGAACGCACCGCCGATGGTCGACGGGTAGCGACGCTCGTCGGGCGCCTGCTCGTCGGGCGCCTCCTCGGGCCCGGGCGCGCCCTGGTCGACCGGCTCCTCGGGGCGCCGGTCGTCCGGGAGCGCGCTGTCGGTCACAGCCCGAGGGACTTCTCGGCGGTGGCCACGATGTTGGAGAGCAGCATCGCGCGGGTCATGGGTCCGACCCCGCCGGGGTTGGGCGAGACCCAACCGGCGACGTCCCACACGTCGGCGGCGACGTCACCGGCGATCTTGCCGTCGACACGGGAGACCCCCACGTCGAGGACGGCGGCGCCGGGCTTGACCATCGCAGCCGTGATGATGCCGGGCACCCCGGCGGCCGCGACGACCACGTCGGCGGTGCGCACGTGGGCGGCGAGGTCGCGGGTGCCGGTGTGGCACAGGGTGGTCGTGGCGTTCTCGGAGCGCCGGGTGAGCAGCAGCCCGAGCGGTCGACCGACGGTGAGCCCGCGACCGACGACGACGACCTCGGCCCCGTTGATCTCGACGCCGTGGCGCCGCAGCAGCTCGATGCACCCGATCGGGGTGCAGGGCAGCGGGCCCTGCTCCCCCAGCACCAGCTTGCCGAGGTTGGTGGGGTGCAGTCCGTCGACGTCCTTGTCGGGGTGGACGCGCGAGAGCAGGGCGAACTCGTCGAGCCCGGTGGGCTGCTGCACCAGGAAGCCGGTGCAGGCGGGGTCGGCGTTGAGCTCGTCGATCACCGCCTCCACCTCTGCCTGGGTCGCCGTCGCGGGCAGGTCGCGGCGGATCGACTCGATGCCGATCTCGGCGCAGTCCTGGTGCTTGGCGCCGACGTACCAGTGGGAGCCCGGGTCGTCGCCCACGAGCACCGTGCCGAGGCCCGGGAAGACGCCCTGCTCGTTGAGCACGCGGACACGTGCGGTGAGCTCGGCCTTGATCACCTTGAGGGTGGCCGAGCCGTCCAGTCGCTGTGCTGTCATCTGTCACATCCTTGCATCGGGAGGTCAGGGGTGGAGGTCGGCGCGCACGTCACCGGGTCTCGACACGCTCCGTCGCGACCTCGTGCCGCCGTCGCGATCAGTGGAAGAAGTGGCGGGTGCCGGTGAAGTACATGGTCACGCCGGCGGCCTTGGCCGCCTCGATCGTCAGCTCGTCACGCACCGAGCCACCCGGCTGGACGATCGCGGCCACGCCGGCGTCGATGAGGATCTGCGGACCGTCCTCGAAGGGGAAGAACGCGTCGGACGCTGCGACCGCGCCTCGGGAGCGCTCACCCGCCCGCTCCACCGCGAGCTTGCAGGAGTCGACGCGGTTGACCTGACCCATGCCGACACCGACCGAGGCGCCGTCCTTGGCGAGGAGGATCGCGTTGGACTTGACCGAGCGGCAGGCCTTCCAGGCGAAGGCGAGGTCGGCGAGGAGGGCGGCGGAGGCAGCCTCGCCCGTGGCGAGCGTCCAGGTCGTCGGGTCGTCGCCGTCGGCGTCGACGTAGTCGCGCTGCTGCATCAGCAGCCCACCGGAGATCGCGCGCATCTCGACCTCGCCGTGGCCCAGGGGTCCGCACTCGAGGAGACGGATGTTCTTCTTCGCGGCCAGGACCTCCACGGCGCCGTCCTCGTAGCCCGGGGCCACGACGACCTCGGTGAAGACCTCGGCGACCTGGCGGGCCATCTCGACGGAGACCGGCACGTTGGTGGCGATGACGCCCCCGAAGGCCGACACGGGGTCGCAGGCGTGGGCCTTGCGGTGGGCCTCGGCCACGTCGACGCCGACCGCGATGCCGCACGGGTTGGCGTGCTTGATGATCGCCACCGTCGGCTCGTCGAAGCCGTAGGCGGCCCGGCGGGCCGCGTCGGCGTCGAGGTAGTTGTTGTAGGACATCTCCTTGCCGTGCAGCTGGGTCGCCTGCGCCAGCCCGGTGCGGTGCGCGTCGACGTAGAGCGCGGCGCCCTGGTGGGGGTTCTCGCCGTAGCGCAGCACGGCGGCCTTGTCCCAGGTCGCGCCGGCCCAGGCCGGGAAGCCCTGGCCCTCGGAGGTGTCGGTCAGCACGTTGCCCATCCAGGACGCGACGGCCACGTCGTAGGAGGCGGTGTGGACGAAGGCCTCCGCTGCGAGGACCTTGCGCTGCTCATAGGTGAAGCCGCCGGCGGCGACCGCGGCGAGCACGTCGGCATAGCGGGCGGGCGAGGTCACGATGCCGACCGACGGGTGGTTCTTGGCGGCCGCGCGGACCATCGAGGGGCCCCCGATGTCGATCTGCTCGACGCACTCGTCGGGGCCGGCGCCCGAGGCGACGGTGTCGACGAAGGGGTAGAGGTTGCAGACCACCAGGTCGAACGGCTCGACCTCGAGGTCGGCGAGCTGCTGGACGTGGGAGTCGAGGCGGCGGTCGGCCAGGATGCCGGCGTGCACCCCCGGGTGCAGCGGCGTGTCGCGACCGACGAGGCACTCGGGGAAGCCCGTGAGGTCCTCGACCTTGGTCACGGGCAGGCCGAGGCCCTCGATGAGTGCCGCGGAGCCGCCGGTCGAGACGAGCGCGACGCCGGCGTCGTGCAGGCCGCGGACGAGCCCCTCGAGCCCGGTCTTGTCGAAGACCGAGACGAGCGCGCGTCGGATCGGGATCTGGTCAGTCATGGTGGGGTCTCCTCATCGGTGGTGATGAGGGCACCCAGGCGTTCGATGCTCTCGCCGATCCCCGGAACGGGGCACTCCCTGGTGGTCCGCCCACCTGCGCCAGTCGTGTGGTCCCAGCATAGGGCGCACCGGGGGTCAACGACCGAACCGGACCTTCCGCCCGGTGATCGTGAAGCCCTCGCGGGCCATCCGACCGACCGCGTCGACGAGCATCTCCCGCTCGGCCGCCTTGATCCGGTCGTGCAGCGTCGCGGTCGTGTCGTCGTCCTCGACGGGTACGGCCCGTTGAGCCACGATCGGCCCGGTGTCGACGCCGTCGTCGACGACGAAGAGGGTGCACCCGCTCACCTTGACGCCGTGCTCCAGGGCGTCGGCCGGGCCGTGCATGCCGGGAAACGACGGCGACAGGGCCGGGTGGGTGTTGACGGTGCGACCGCCGAAGCGGCTGTGGAACTCCTCGCCCACGAGCTTCATGAAGCCCGCGAGCACGAGCAGGTCGGGCTCGAAGTTGGCCACCGTCTCCGCCATCGCCCGGTCCCAGTGCTCCCGGGTCGTGAAGTCCTGGACCCGCTTGACGAAGGTGGGGACGCCCGCGGCGTCGGCGCGCGCGAGGCCCTCGATGCCGTCGCGGTCCGCGCCGACCGCGACCACCGAGGCGCCGTACGACGGGTCGGTGCAGGCGTCGAGCAGCGCCTGCAGGTTGGTGCCGGAGCCGGACACGAGCACGACGAGGCGGGCGGGACGGGGCACTGGCACGGACCGGAGTCTAGGAGCCTGTGACCTCGAGCGTCTCGTCGGTCCGGGCGGTCCGGCGCTGCCACCAGGTGATGACCAGGCCACCGACCAGGCCACCGATGCCGAAGGCCGTGATCGCGTGGAGCAGCACGTCGAAGACGAGGGGCCCGACGTCGCGCATGCGGCCAGGGCCGACGGCGCCGCCGGCCACCGAGGCCAGCACGCCGAAGACGACACCGGCGAGGACGCCACCGATGCAGCCGCGCGCCGCCCCCTCCTCCCAGCGCAGCGTCGGGTTGAGCCGCTGGGCGCGGATGGCACCCCAGGCGGCGACGAGGAACGGCACGGCCACCAGCAGGCCGGTCCAGGCGGCGGTCGGGCCGGCGTCGGGGAGGGCGGCCAGCAGGGGGAACATCGGGAGCGGCCCGACCAGGACGGCGGCGGGGCTGACCAGGGTGCCCACGCCGACCGTGAAGCCGGGGCCGAGCAGGTAGGCACCCGAGAAGACCGCTGCGTTGGGCACCACCGTGGCGCTGAGGGCGGTGAAGAGGGTGGCGTCGCCCGCGTCGGTGTGGAGCTGTGACATCACGTTGATCGCGGTGCTGGCGTCGACGAGGAGGGCGACCACGAAGCTCAGCAGGCTCACCGCGAGCCAGGCGAGCAGGATGCGTCGGCAGGCGGTCAGGCCGGCCCGCAGCGAGGAGGGGACGAAGGACGCCCAGATCGCGGCCCGGCCGGAGCCGATAGCGATGGCCGAGCCGCCCAGGCCCCCCGCCAGGACCAGCGACCAGAGCACCACCCGGCCGGTGTCGGGCGCGGTGGCGGTCGTGCCGGCCAGGCTCGCCGTCAGCACCGCGACGACGACGTAGGCGGTGGTGAAGAGGCCGGCCGCGAGCGGCACGGTGAGGTCGCGCTCGCCGTCGACGATCCGGTCGGCGTCGGGCCCGTGGCCCGAGACCGCCTCGCCGAGGCCGTGACCGACCCGCCACAGCGCCCAGGCGCACAGCGCCGTGATGCCGAGGGGCACGACGGTGACGGCGACCCCCTGCACGGTCACGCCCGAGCCGTGGGCCATCAACCAGCCGAGGGCGCCCGTGCGGAGCCCGTCGCGCGGCGTGCCGTGGGCTCCGGCGTCGGTGAGGAACCAACCGACGACGCCGACCGCGAGACAGACCACCAGGGTGCTGGTCGCGGCCACCACGCCGGCGAACGTGGCGAGCAGGACCAGCGGACGTCGGGCGGTCAGGTCACGGGAGACCTCGGCCGCCGAGCGACTCCGCGCCGGGGCCGACGGTGGGAGCAGTGAAGTCATGACCGTCCCATCATCACGCGGCCTCCGGGACCCTCGGCGCTCCCACGCCGGTGTGACTCGGGACGCGCCCGCGGGCTTTGGGGTCGCCGCAGCGTCTCGACTACCGTGGAGCGGCCATGAGGGACCCCCAGGAGTTCGACGCGTTCTACCGCGAGGCAGGTGAGCGGCTGCTGCTGCAGACCTATGCCCTGACGGGTGACCTGACCGCGGCCCGCAGCGCGGTCCGCGACTCCTTCATCGTCGCCTGGCACCACTGGCGCAAGGTCTCGCGGCTCGACGACCCCGAGTCCTCGGTGCGCCCGCACGCCTGGCGTCACGCCCAGCGCCGGCACACGGCCCGGCGGTGGCACAAGGAGAGCGGCATCGACGCCGAGGTCAAGGCGACCCTCGACGCGCTGGCGACGCTGACCGTCCCCCAGCGCAAGGTCCTGCTGCTGACCCAGCTGGCCACCGTGACGATGCCGCAGATGGCGCGCGAGGTCGGTCTGCCCCTCGAGGAGGCCGAGCGTGAGCTCCAGACGGCGGCCTCCCAGTTCGCCCTGGCCCGCGACATCGCCGCAGCCGAGATCCCGATCCAGCTCCAGGGCCTGGCGCAGGTCACCAGCGCGGTGCGCTTCCCCCGCGCGCCGATCGTGCGGCGAGCGGGCGCCGCGCGGCGTCGTACGCACACCACCGTGGGGGTCGTGGCCACCGTCGCCGCCTTCCTGGTCGCCGGCTCGCTGGTGACCGACGTGACCGGGGTGCGCCCCGACCTCGACTTCAGCGGCAGCCAGGCCTCCTCCTCCCCCACCGGCGACGCGTCCACCGCGGCGACGCCCGAGGTCGTGCTCGACGAGGCCACGCTCCTCACCGAGGCCCAGGTGCAGCGTCGTTCCCCGTCTCGCACCTGGTCCATCCGCCGCACGGGGGACAACTCGGAGGGCAGCGGCCTGATCGCGCCCTGCCAGCAGTCACGCTACGCAGACCCCCGTGGGACCGCGGCCCTCGTGCGCGCGTTCGCCGCCGCTCCCGCTCCCCGGAAGCCCCCGACGACCGTCCTCCAGCTCACCGAGGAGTCCGCGACCCCCCGGGCCGCCCGACGGGCCTACGGCACCGCGCTCGAGTGGTACGGCGCGTGCCTGGTCGAGCGCGTCCAGCTCCTCGGCACCCGCACGGTCGGCTTCGTGGGAGACCAGGCGATGCTCATGACGCTGCGCAGCTTCGACGCCCCCGTGCAGACGATGAGCGTGGGCATCGCACGCAGCGGCACCTACGTCACCACGACGATCACCACCGTGCGTGACGACGCGCGGCCCGACGTCGACGGTGCCGCGGGGCTGCTCGCCGACGCGGTCGACGGTCTCTGCACGCTGCCCGACGGCGGGAGGTGCGCCGGTGCCCCCCGCCTCGCCGACGCCGACCCGCTGCCCGTCGGCGCCGCGCCGGCGATGCTCAGCGAGCTGGACCTGCCGCCGGTGACGGGCGTGGAGCGACCCTGGGTCGGCACCGAGCCCCGTCGGGCCACGACCAACGTGGCCGCGACCCGGTGCGACGACGCGAGCTTCCAGGGCAGCTTCGAGGGCAAGCCCTTCACCAACAACCTCACCCGCACCTTCGTGATCCCCGAGGCGCGCCTGCCCGTGCGCTTCGGCATCACCGAGACCGTCGCCTCGCTGCCCCAGAAGCGCGCGGTGACGTTCGTCGAGCAGATCCGCACCCGCCTCGCCGACTGCTCCGACAAGGACCTCGGCACCGACGTCGTGCGCGTCTCGCACGTCGACGAGGCCGGGACCGACCTCACCGTCTGGGACCTCACCACCGAGATCTCCGACAACGAGTCGGTGAGCTACTCGATGGCGATCCTGCGCAACGACACGTCGGTCGCCCAGCTGACCTTCGTGCCCGATGGCGAGGCCATCCTGGCCGACGGGACCTTTGCGGCCGTCGCCGAGCGCGCGCTCCAGCGCCTCGCCCGCCTGCCGCGCCCCTGAGGCCCCGCCTCCCCCGCCTCCCCCGGCTCCCCGGCTCCCCGGCTCCCGGCTCCGGAAGATTCCGGAACGGTCGTGCAACCGTGGACCCCGTCGTGGCGTATCCCTCCTGACAACCACGCACCACGACAGACGGGACGAGTCGATGGACGAACGCGAGTTCGACGACTTCTACACCGCCTCCTTCAGCCGGGTCACGCACCAGCTCCACGCGATGATCGGCGACCGGGACGAGGCGCAGGAGTGCGTGCAGGAGGCTTTCGTGCGGGCCTGGTCGCACCGGCGCCAGCTCGAGAGGACGCAGCACCCGGAGGCCTGGGTCCGCACCACGGCCTACCGCCTGGCGGTGAGCCGCTGGCGCCGCACGGCGAGGGGCCGGCGGGCACCTGACCGCGCGGTCGGGCAGGCAGCAGTCGCAGCCGCCGTCGACGAGACGCACGTCGCCCTCGTCGAGGCGTTGCGCCAGCTGCCGCAGGCGCAGCGGCAGGCCCTGGTGCTCCACCACATCGCCGACCTTCCGGTGCATGCCGTCGCCGCCGAGGTGGGCGTGCCCGAAGGCACCATCAAGGCCCGGCTCAGCCGCGGTCGCACAGCGCTCGCCGCGCTGCTCTCGGACCAGCCCCACGACCCGCCCCACGACCCACCCCACAGCGGACTCCAGGAGGGAGCACACCATGCGTGACCCCATCGACGCCCTCGAGAACTTCGACCCCGGAGGCTCCAAGAACCCCCTCCCCGCCGCCGAGGTGCGGCGCCTGGGCGACCGCCACCGTCGCCGTCGTACGACGGGCATCGCGCTCGCCGCGGCCGCCGCGGTCGCCGTCGTCGCCACGGGCGGCGCCGTGATCGGCAACGACCGGGACTCCCGCACGGTCGACCCGGCCGACCCGACCCCCTCGGTCACGACCACCCAGACCGGCAGCTCGCCGCTCGACGCGATCGACCTCTCCGTCAACATGCCCGACAACGACGACGGCCAGCCGGTCGTGCCGGCCCGCGGTGGGGTCGGGCTCTCCGAGGTCGGCTTCTGCGACAGCGGACAGCCGTTGCAGGACGACGACCGCACGGAGTCGATGTTCGTCGCGTCCTCGGGGCCGGAGTACTCCGACGCACGCGAGCTGGTCGTCTACCCCGACGTCGAGGGCGCCGCCCGCGTCCTCGACGCGCTGGTCGACGCGGCGATGGGCTGCCCTCGGGAGGAGTCCGCACCCGGCAGCGCGACGTTGCACGAGGTGACGAGGTCCGACGTCGGGGACGACTCCGCCGTCGTGTCCGCCACCTACGAGACCGACGGCTCGGTCGGTCTCGCCGCCGAGATCCTGCAGCTCGTGCGGGTCGGCAATGCCCTCCTGGTCACCTCCCGCTACAGCGAGTCGGACCCGACGGCGCTCGCCCCGGTGCGGGCGCAGTATGCCGCCGACATCAACCCGATCGTCGAGCAGATGTGCGTCTTCTCGGGCTCCTGCGGGGGCGAGACTGCGTCGAGCGAGGCACCGTCGAGCGAGGCGCCGGCGGCCGGCGACGTCATCCCGGCCGAGTTCCCCCTCGCCGCGGGCTTCCCGACCGACAGCGAGCCCGGTCCCGACTACGGCCTGACCGGGCCCGCTGAGGACGTGGAGGTCCTCGACGGGGTGGACGTGTGCGAGACCGGCCTGCCGGCCGCACGCTCCGTCGACCGCCTCGCGACGCTGTGGGCCAATCCGGAGGACTACCGGGCGCGGGTGCTCCTGGCCTTCGCCGACGCCGATGCCGCCGTCGCCTACCAGGGTGAGTTCCTCCAGCGTTACCGCGACTGTCCCCGCGACCCCGGCTCGGACGGCTACGTCTCGCTCCACGACGTGCGGCGCACGGCGGTGGGCGGTGAGTCCTGGGCAGTCGTGCGCACCTCCGAGCTCCAGGGCTCGCCCGCGATCGGGCTGGAGGTCCTGCACGTGGTCAGGGTCGGGTCGGCGGTGCTGATCGACATCACCAGCGGCGAGGGCATGCTGCAGGGCTCCGACGGCCAGGTCACCGCACAGACCGCCGCGTCCGCCGAGGTGGTCGCCGCGATGTGCGCCTTCACCGAGGCAGGCTGCTGACGAGACGTCGTACGACGAGAAGCACGACGGCCCGCCCGGTCAGACCGGGCGGGCCGTGGTGCGTGACGCCGTGGCGGCGCCGGTGGATCACATGCTCTGCAGGATGTCCCGCATCAGCTGGGCGGTCTCGGACGGCGTCTTGCCGACCTTGACACCGACGGCCTCGAGGGCCTCCTTCTTGGCCTGCGCGGTGCCGGACGAGCCGGACACGATCGCGCCGGCGTGGCCCATCGTCTTGCCCTCGGGGGCCGTGAAGCCCGCGACGTAGCCGACGACCGGCTTGGTGACGTTGTCCTTGATGTAGGCCGCTGCCCGCTCCTCGGCGTCGCCGCCGATCTCGCCGATCATCACGATCGCCTTGGTGTCGGGGTCCGCCTCGAACGCCGCGAGGGCGTCGATGTGGGTGGTGCCGACGATCGGGTCGCCGCCGATGCCGATGGCGGTCGAGAAACCGTAGTCCCGCAGCTCGTACATCATCTGGTAGGTCAGCGTGCCGGACTTCGACACCAGGCCGACCGGACCGGTGCCCGCGATGGTGTGCGGGGTGATGCCGGCCAGCGACTCGCCCGGCGTGATGATGCCGGGGCAGTTGGGGCCGATCATGCGCGTCGCCCCGTGGTTGCTGGGCCCCTCGAGGTAGGCCCACACCTCGGCCGTGTCCTGCACGGGCACGCCCTCGGTGATGACCACGAGCAGGCCGATGCCGGCGTCGATGGCCTCGATGCAGGCGTCCTTGGTGAACGCCGGCGGCACGAAGACGACCGACACGTCGGCGCCGGTCTCCTTCATCGCCTCGGCGACGTTGCCGAAGACCGGGAGGTCCTTGCCGGCCAGCTCGACCGAGGTGCCGGCCTTGCGGGCGTTGACGCCGCCGACGATGGTGGATCCGGCCTGGACCATCAGGGTGGTGTGCTTGGAGCCCATGCCGCCCGTCATGCCCTGGACGATGATCTTGGAGTCCTTGTTGAGGTAGATAGACATGTCTTCGTCCTTACGCGTTCGCGAGCTCGGCGGCCTTGTCGGCCGCTCCGTCCATGGTGTCGACCTGGGTGACCAGCGGGTGGTTGAGCTCGTCGAGGATCCGACGGCCCTCCTCCACGTTGTTCCCGTCGAGGCGGACGACGAGCGGCTTGGTGGCCTCGGCGCCGAGGATCTCCAGGGCGCCCTTGATGCCGTTGGCGACCTCGTCGCAGGCGGTGATGCCACCGAAGACGTTGACGAACACGCTCTTCACCTGGGCGTCGTTGAGGATGACGTCGAGGCCGTCGGCCATGACCTGCGCGTTGGCGCCGCCGCCGATGTCCAGGAAGTTGGCGGGCTTCACGCCGCCGTGCGCCTCACCGGCGTAGGCGACGACGTCGAGCGTCGACATGACCAGTCCGGCGCCGTTGCCGATGATGCCGACGGCACCGTCGAGCTTGACGTAGTTGAGGCCCTTGGCCTTCGCCTTGGCCTCGAGGGGGTCGGCGGCGTCCTTGTCCTCGAACCTCGCGTGGTCCTCGTGACGGAACTCGGCGTTCTCGTCCAGGGAGACCTTGCCGTCGAGCGCCTCGAGGGAGTCGCCCTCGAGCCGGGCGAGAGGGTTGACCTCGACCAGGGTGGCGTCCTCCTCGACGAAGACCTTCCACAGGTTGAGCACCAGGCTGACGGCCTGCTCGACCAGCACCTCGGGGAAGCCGGCCTCGGCGACGATCTCGCGAGCCTTGGCCTCGTCGACGCCGGTGCCGGCGTTGATCGGGATCTGCTTGACGGCGTCGGGGTTGGTCTTCGCGACCTCCTCGATCTCGACACCACCCTCGATGCTGGCGATGCAGAGGTACTGGCGGTTGGCGCGGTCCAGCAGGAAGGAGAAGTAGTACTCCTCGAGGATGCTGGCCGCCGGCGCGATCAGCACGCGGTGGACGGTGAGGCCCTTGATCTCCATGCCGAGGATCGCGGTGGCGTGCTCCTCGGCCTCGTCGGGGGTCTTGGCGAGCTTGACGCCGCCGGCCTTGCCGCGACCGCCGGCCTTGACCTGGGCCTTGACCACGCACACGCCGAGCTTCTCAGCCGCGGCACGAGCCTCGGCAGGCGTCGTGGCGACGATGCCGGGGGCACCCGGGACGTCGTGCTTGGCGAAGAGCTCCTTCGCCTGGAATTCCATCAGATCCACAGATCCACCGTGTCCTCATAATTGAGCGGGCAGCCGTGTACGGCCGCGCGCCGTGCTTTGGGGTGTCCCCGGCACCCTAGACCCGTCGTGCCGCCCAGGACGAGACCAGAACGACGTGACGCGGGGCATACGACCGATGGGTGAGGAGCCTCAGTCGCGTACGTCGCGTGCTTGCGCGTCCAGCGCGGCAGCCACCCGGTCGGCGACTCCGGCCGCGCCGCGGGTCTCCACGAGCAGCACGTCACCGGCGCCCGCGCGCTCCAGCTGCGTCCGGAGCTCGTCGAGGAAGCACGCCTCTCCCGCACTGGTCTCGCCCGCCTCCCCCGCCTCCAACGCGACCACGAGGACGTCGGCGTCCTCCTGGACGACGCAGGAGACAACGTGCTCCGGCCGGTCCTGCGGGCCGGCGTGGACGACCTCCAGCCCGGCGTCGCGCAGCGCCCGGCCCGGCGCCACGCCGAGGTCGCCCGCTCCGTGCTCGACGACGACGACGCGGATCATGCAGGCAGGCTAGATCACGCCTGGGGTGGCGACCCCGTGTGACCAGGACCACATCCGAGGCCGCCGGCGGACCGGCGTACGACGCCGCCTGGCTGTGCCTGAGGCGTCCACAGCGTTCCGGACCGGGATTTTCGGACCCGTGACCCATCCGTTACAGTGCCTGTTCTGCGCTTGGCCCTACCGGTCGAGCGCTCGTCACTGTCAGAGCCGACGTACCAACGAAAGCGGAGACACCAAGCATGGGCAACCACCGAGCGGATCGACGCCCCACAGGACGCCGACCCTCGGTGGCGTCAGGTACCCGCCGCGCCGACGCAGCAAACGCCGAGGTCACGCCCTACGTCGGACGTCGCATCGCGACGGCCCCCGTGACCGCCGCCCCGGTCGTCTCCGTCACCGCTCCGACGCCGATCCTGGTCGACGTCGTGGACAGCTCCGACCGGCCCGCTCCCGGTGTCACGGCGGCCGGCAAGCGCAGGGCCGTCAAGCACGCCGGCGGCCGCGGGCCCCTGGTCAAGGGCGTCCCGTCCGCACCCGTCCTCCTCGGCATCGCCACCCTCGCCGTCTCGATCGGTGGCGCGATCAGCTCCGCCGGCCCCCAGCTTGCCGACAACGTGCCCGCCCAGCTCAGCGCCGCCAGCGCCCTCAGCGGGGCTAGCGGCACCGGGAGCGTCAACACGCTGGAGCGCTCGGCCACCGTCAGCCGCGACTCGCGTCGACAGTCCCTCGACCAGGCCACCGACCCCGAGCTGGTCGAGGCCGCCGAGGCCCAGGCCAAGCAGCGCAACGCCGCCCTTGCGCAGTTCGCCGAGCAGGCACAGGTGCAGGCCGACAAGATCGCGCTCAACCAGTGGGTCATGCCGCTGAGCCCGGTGGTCCTGACCGCCCGTTACGGCGAGTACGGACTCTGGGCCAGCTACCACACCGGCCTCGACTTCAACGGCAACACCGGCGACCCGATCATGTCGGTGGCCAACGGTGTCGTCACCTTCGTCGGCTACGACGGCTCCTACGGCAACAAGACCGTGGTGACGCTCGAGGACGGCACCGAGATCTGGTATGCCCACCAGACCACCCAGGCCGTCTCCGTGGGTGACGTGGTGCAGGCCGGCGAGGTCATCGGCACCGTCGGCGCGACCGGCAACGTGACCGGCTCGCACCTGCACCTCGAGGTCCGCCCCGGTGGCGGCGACCCGGTCGACCCCTACCAGGCGATGCTGGTCCACGGCGCGGTCTTCTGACGCACCCCCGGACGCCGGGCTCCCCGGCGTCCGCTCCCGCGCCGGGGTTCTCGCTCAGAGCTTCTCGACCGGTGCGTAGCGCAGCAACAGCCGCTTGACGCCCTCGGAGCCGAAGTCGATCGACGCGACCGTCTTGTCGGCCACGCCCTCGAGCGCGACGACGGTGCCCATCCCGAACGAGTCGTGGATGACGCGGTCGCCCGGCTCCAGGGACGGGATCTCGCGCGCGGGCTTGGCCTTGGCCGCCGCGTCGGCGCGCGCCGCTGCGGAGGAGAAGTTGCGTCGACCCGCCGCGGTCGGCGTACCGAGGTTGGCCGGTGAGCCGGTGGCCAGGTCGGGGCGGCCCCACCGCGTCTGCGCAGCCTCGGTCCGGCGCCAGTCCACGAGGTCGATCGGCAGCTCGTCCAGGAAGCGCGACGCCGGGTTGTGCGAGGGAGCACCCCAGGCCGAGCGTACGACCGCGCGGGAGATGTAGAGGCGGGTGCGCGCGCGGGTGACGCCGACGTAGGCCAGGCGGCGCTCCTCCTCGAGCTCGGTCTGGTCGCCGAGAGAGCGCGAGTGCGGGAAGACGCCGTCCTCGAGCCCGCTCAGGAAGACGACGGGGAACTCCAGGCCCTTGGCTGTGTGGAGGGTCATCAGGGTGACGACGCCCTGGTCGTCGTCGTCGTCGGGGATCTGGTCGGAGTCGGCCACCAGGGCCACCCGCTCCAGGAAGTCCCCGAGGCCGGGTGCGACCAGGCCGGCGTCGACGTCGGCCGGGTCGGCGCTGGGGCCGGCAACCGGGTCGTCGGAGAACTCCCGGGCCACCGCGACGAGCTCGGCGAGGTTCTCCAGGCGGGTGGCGTCCTGCGGGTCGTCGGAGGCCTCGAGCTCGGTGAGGTAGCCGGAGCGGGCGAGCACCGACTCGAGGATCACGTCGGCGCGCTCGTCGGCCTCGACCATCGACTGGAGCTCCTCCACCATCGCGACGAAGCCACGGATGTTGGTGAGCGAGCGGGTCGCCAGGCCGGGGGCCTGGTCGGCCCGGCGCAACGCCTCCCAGAAGGTCAGCCCGTCGCGCTCGGCGAGGAGGCCGACGCAGGCGACCGCGCGGTCCCCGATGCCGCGCTTGGGCGTGTTGAGGATCCGGCGCAGCGACACCTGGTCGTCGGGGTTGCTGAGCATCCGCAGGTAGGCCAGGGCGTCGCGCACCTCGCGCCGCTCGTAGAAGCGCACCCCCCCGACCACCTTGTAGGGCTGCCCGGTGCGGATGAACACCTCCTCGAAGACCCGGGACTGGGCGTTGGTGCGGTAGAACACCGCGACGTCACCGGCCCGCCCGCCGGAGTCGACGAGGGTGTCGATCTCCTCGGAGACGAAGCGGGCCTCGTCGCGCTCGTCGTCGGCGACGTAGCCGACGATGCGCTCGCCGTCTCCGGCGTCGGACCACAGCCGCTTGGGCTTGCGACTCTTGTTGTGCCCGATGACCGCGTTGGCCGCGGTGAGGATGGTCTGGGTCGAGCGGTAGTTCTGCTCGAGCAGGATCGACGTCGCGTCGGGGAAGTCCTGCTCGAAGTCCATGATGTTGCGGATGTTGGCGCCGCGGAACGCGTAGATCGACTGGTCGGCGTCACCCACCACCATCAGCTCGGCCGGCTCCACGCGCTCGGCCTCGGACAGCTCGGGGTCGTCGGCGCACAGCTGGTGGACCAGGGCGTACTGCGCGTGGTTGGTGTCCTGGTATTCGTCCACCAGCACGTGCCGGAAGCGTCGCCGGTAGGTCTCGCGCACCTCGGGGAAGGCCTGGAGCAGGTGCACGGCCGTCATGATCAGGTCGTCGAAGTCGAGGGCGTTGGCCTCCCGCAGCCGGCGCTGGTAGAGCGTGTAGGCGGCGGCGTACTGCTCCTCGAGGTGGTTGTGCGTGTCGGCGGCGGCCGCCTCGGCGTCGCGCAGCTCGTTCTTGTGGTTGCTGACCCAGTGCAGGACCGGCCCGGGCTGGAACTTCTTGGCGTCGAGGTCGAGGTCCTTGATGACCAGGCCCATGAGGCGTTTCTGGTCGGCGGAGTCGTAGATCGAGAAGTTGGACTTGTAGCCGATCTTGTCGATCTCCTTGCGGAGGATCCGGACGCACGCGGAGTGGAAGGTGCTCACCCACATGATCCGCGCGCGCTTGCCGACCAGCTCCTCGACGCGCTCCTTCATCTCGCCCGCGGCCTTGTTGGTGAAGGTGATCGCGAGGATCGAGCCCGGGTGCGCCTTGCGCTCGGAGATCAGCCAGGCGATGCGTCGGGTGAGCACCCGCGTCTTGCCCGACCCTGCGCCCGCGACCACCAGGAGCGGCGTCCCGGCGTGCTGCACCGCCGCCGCCTGCGGCTCGTTGAGGCCCTCGAGCAGCTCCTCGCGGGTCGGACCGCGTCGCGTGGTGCGGGGCTCGTCGGGGTCGTGCCCGTCCATGCCGGGGAACGCGAACTGGGGGGCTGACGACGGGGTGCTCATGCTGGGTCCAGCCTACGTGCGGCTGCCGACGGTGGGGGCGGCGGCGGCATGTAACACGTCGTGACCTCAACTACCCGGCCGCTGCAACGGTCTCGTAGATGGGGTAACGACGTGTTACATGTCCGCGGCCAGCCCTCGACCCGCCGGCGGGCCTGGCGCACAGCGCTTCTCCACAGGTCGAGGAACGCCCGGGTTGAGGCACGGCGTAGCCGGGCAGGCGGGCACCGTGCACCCCGACGTCAAGGCTCACATGGCACTCCAGCAAGGGCTCGTCACGCGCCAGCAGGCCGCGGCTGCCGGCCTCGACGGACCCCGCGTCGACCGCTTGGTGAATGAGGGCGCGTGGACCGCCGTACGCCGTGGCGTCTACGCCGAGACGTCCGTGGTCGCAGCAGCGAGGGAGGCTGGTTGGCAGGCGCGCCAGCTCCTCGCCGACCGGGCCGCGAGCCTGAAGATGATCCGGCCGCACGTGATGAGCCACGACTCCGCCGCGCTGCTGCTCGGATTGGCGACCCTGCGTCCGACCAACGCTCTGACCCACGTGACGCGGCCGGGTCTCGTCGGGTCCCACGTGCGCCACGACGTCAAGCACCACCTGGCGCCGTACGACCACTCGCAGGTCACCATGGTTGATGGCCGCCCGCTGCTCGACGCAGCGCGGACGGCGGCCGACGTCTCTCGGGAGCAGCCGCTGGCCCACGGGGTGGTCGCGTTTGACTCGGCACTGCGACTCGGCGTCACGCGTGAGGCACTGCAGGCGGCCGTCGACCCGCCCATGCGCTGCTGGCCGCACGTCACGCGGGTCCGCGACGCTCTCGACCTCGCCGCGCTCGGTGCCGACAACCCCGGCGAGAGTCTCGCGCGGCTGCTGGTCAGCGAGCTCGGCTTCGGTCGGCCGGAGGTGCAGTTCGGCCTGACCGACGGCCTCCGCACGGTCTGGTGCGACCTTCGCATCGGCCGCCACGTGTTCGAGTTCGACGGACGGGTGAAGTACCAGCGCGCTGAGGACGGCGGTGTCGCCCTTGCCTCTGCCGAGGACGTCGTCTGGCGCGAGAAGCAACGGCAGGACTTCGTCTGCGGCTTCAAGCTGGGCATGTCCCGGATCGTCTGGGGCGACCTGTGGGGAGACCGACGCGGGCAGGCCCTCAGCCGGATGCGACGCGAGGTCCTGGACACCCTGGCCCGGTTCGGCTCCTCGATCGACGACCTCGGGCCCCACCGCCCCCGAGGCCCACGCCCCGCGCAGCAACCGCACCGAGCCGCCTGAGCCTCCTGCGCCGCCGGCGACAGGCACCTGCTGAGTGCGACCGAGAAGTTGTAACACGCAGTTACCCCATCTTCGAGACCGTTGCAACGGTCTCGAAGATGGGTGGACGACGTGTTACAGGTCGACGGCCGGCTCGAGCGACGGGCCGCCTCAGGTGTGGGCGGGCGACCAGAGCACCGCGACTCCGATGTTGATCACGGAGAGGGCGATCAGGCCGACCCAGAGGCCCTGGGGGACGCGCTCCTTGCGCATGTTGGCCATGACCAGGATCAGCAGCACCAGGCCGATGGCGAACTTCACGCCGATCTTGGCGTGGTTGACCGGGTCGTCCCCGGCCTCGAGCACGCCGACGAGCGCCAGGCCGGCCAGGAAGGCCGTGCCGACACCGTCGCGCATGGCGGAGTTGACCGACTTCTCGGGAGCTCCGGCCTGGACGACGAGGCCGCCGAAGAGTGCGGCGAAGCCGAGGATGTGGATGATCAGCAGGACGAGGCGCACGGTCTCCATGCGCGCAGACTAGTGCGCTCCTGAGCAGGCGGGCGTCAACGACCCGTCGCCGTGAAGTGGTGGTAGTCCTTGAGGCTCTGGAAGTCGCCGCCCCACGACCAGCCGATGCGAGCGAACTCGCGCACCGCGACCGATCCGTCGGCGTGCATCCCGGGTCGGCGCCACGACCGGTCGAGGTAGGACGACGCCCGCTCCGGCAGCACCAGGTCCCCGCGCTCGTAGGGGTTGACGAAGGGGTTCAGGTCGATGGCGAGGCCGTAGGCGTGCGCCGAGAGCGTGGTCGTCGAGCCGGTCGTGGGGCGGCAGACCATCGCCGCGGTGTTGTTGCCGTCACCGGTCGGCGGGGCCACCAGGTCGGCCGTGGTCGGCAGCCGCATCTCCTCGATCGGGTAGCCCGCGCGGAACAGCGCGCGGAAGACGCTGACCACGTCGGTCGCCTCGCCCGCGGCGACGACGAGCTCTCCGGTGTGCGCCGCACCGTCGAAGCCGCGGAAGCCGACCGTGACGTAGCGGAGGTCGGCCAGCGGTACCGGGCAGCCCGGCTGCCAGGTCTCCCCCATCCGGGCGCGCAGCGCGTCGGTGACAGGACCGGTGCTCGAGCGGAAGGCCCCGTCCAGCGGGGGCGGCAGCAGGTCCACCGTGCGGTAGCGGCGCACCCGCAACGACGGTGGCGTCGCTCGGACCTCGCCATAGCCGTCGGCCCGCAGGGGCAGCACCTGCGACCCCAGCACCCAGGTCGAGTACGACGGGCCCGCAGGCGTCGGCGCACGTGACGGGTCGCCCGTGGCCGACGTGTCCGGGCTCGGCGATGTGGGGCGCGACGGCGCCGGTGCCGCAGGTGACTCGGCCGGCTCCGGGGAGGCACAGGCGGTCAGGCCCACCGTCAGCAGCACCAGGACCAGTCGTCGCACCACCCGACCAGTGTGCGCTAGCTAGGCCTTCGTGCGGGTCCGGGGCGCCTTGGGGGCGCGCGGCGCCGGACGCACGACCAGCACCGGGCACGGGGCCGAGTGCTGGACCCGCTGGGCGGTGCTGCCGAGCAGGACCGTGTCGCTGAGACCGCGGCCACCGGCGGCGACGACGACCAACCCGGCGTCGTACTGGCGGGCAGCCTTGATGATCTCGTTGGCCGCAGAGCCGCTGCGGATGCGCTTGCTGACCTTCGGACCCCAGCCGTCGTAGACCGCCGCGATGGTGTCCAGGGCGCTCTGCGCGGCGTCGCGGAACGATCCGTCGAGCTTGCCCTCCGAGAGGTCGTCGGCGAAGGCGACCGAGGCCAGCGGCCGGATCACCGCGACCACCGAGATCTCGGTGATCTTGGCCGGGTCGGCGAACGCCTTGAGCTGCTTGGCAGCGGCCAGCGACGGCCGGGAGCCGTCCGTGGCGACGATGACGTGCATGGTCAGACCTCCGTGGACGAGGAGTCGAGATCAGGGGTGCGGGAGCCGGTGCCGCTGCTGCCGAACAGGTACTCGGCGAGGAAGAGGACGAAGCCGACGCCGAGCAGGCCCGCACACCAGATCAGCGAGTGGGGGTCGTCGTAGACCGTGAAGGCGAGGATCGCCACGTTGCCGACCAGCCCCACGAGGAGCAGCGGGGTGTTGGCACGGAAGAACGGCTGGTCCTCGTCCTGGCCGCGCAGCTTGAGGCAGGCGACGATGACCAGGGCATAGATCGCCAGAAGCAGCACGACGGTGACCGTGGCGAGGCGACCGACGAGGTCGATGCCGCCGCCTGCCTCCGTGACCAGGGTGCCGATGACCAGCAGCGAGCCCACGACGACACCGGAGAAGATCAGGCCGACCCAGGGGCTGCGGCGGGTCGGGTGGACCTTGGCGAACACGCCGGGCACGACGTCCTCACGGGCCATGCCGTAGAGGACACGGGGCTGGGTGACGATCGTGACGAGGGTGGTGTTGGTGATCGCGATCAGCGCGATGACCGAGAACAGCGTGCTCATGAACGACGTGGAGACGGGCAGGATCCCCGCCTCCACCACCTCGAGCAGGGCCGCGTCGGAGTTGGCCAGCGTCTCGGTCGGCACGGTCAGTGCGGCAGCCATGGAGACCAGGACGTAGACCACGCCGGCCACGATCATGCCGCCGACCAGGGAGCGCGGGAACGCCTTGAAGGGATCGATCGTCTCCTCGGCGACGTTGGCGGTGTTCTCGAAGCCCGTCATCGCGAAGAACGAGAAGGAGATGCCGGCCAGGACGGCGAGTGCGGGGCTGCCGTAGTCGCCCGAGGTGTCGATCTGGGTCAGGACGCCGAAGTCGGCGTCGCCCTGGCCGATGAAGACGATGCCGATGATGAGCACGATCAGCAGGCCGCCGACCTCGACGAAGGTCATCAGCATGTTCATCCACACCGACTCCGTGATGCCGATGAAGTTGACGACGACCAGCAGCGCCACGAAGACCAGCGAGATCAGCAGGGCCGGAGGGCCGGACCAGAGGGTGTCGAAGTAGGAGGCGAAGCCCACCGCCAGCGAGCCCGAGGCGGCCATGCTGGCGGCCAGGAAGGACACGGTGATCAGGAAGGTGAGCGGGCGGCTGCCGAACGCCTTGTTGACGTAGAGCGAGGCGCCTGCGGCCCGCGGGTACTTCGTCACCAGCTCGGCGTACGCCGCCCCGGTGATCGCCGCGACGGTCACGCCGAGGGCGAAGGCGATCCAGAAGGCGCCGCCCACCGCAGCGGCGACCAGCCCGATGAGGACGTAGATGCCGGAGCCGAGCACGTCGCCGAGGGTGTAGAAGAAGAGCAGGCGGCCGGTGATCGACCGCTTGAGCTCCCCGTCCTGTTCGGGCTCTGCCGTCGTGTCGGATGTCGCTGTGCTCACGGGTGCCTCCTGGATCGACTCAAGCGTTCGGGGCCGACTACCCACCAGGATCAGGTCCCAAACACGCGGCGCCCCCCGCGAGCGCTCAGAGCAGGCGACGGTCCGAGGCCCACCGGGAGAGCTCGTGGCGCGAGGACAGCTGGAGCTTGCGCAGCACCGACGACATGTGGGTCTCGACGGTCTTGATCGAGATGAAGAGCTCCTTGGCCACCTCCTTGTAGGCGTAGCCGCGAGCGATCAGGCGCATGACCTCGCGCTCACGCTCGGTCAGCCGGTCGAGGTCCTCGTCGACCGCCGACACGTCGATCGAGCCGGCGAAGGCGTCGAGGACGAACCCGGCGAGCCGGGGCGAGAACACCGCGTCGCCCTCGGCGACCCGCTGGATCGCGGAGACCAGCTCGGGACCGGTGATCGTCTTGGTGACGTAGCCGCGCGCTCCTCCCCGGATCGTGCCGATCACGTCCTCGGCCGCGTCGGACACGCTCAGCGCCAGGAAGCGGGGCACCACCGCGGGCACCGACCTCGGGGACGCCAGCAGGCGCCGCATCACCTCGACCCCTCCACCCCCCGGCAGGTGCACGTCGAGGAGCACGACGTCGGGCTGGTGGGCGATGATCGCCGCAAGTGCCTCGTCGACGTCGGCGGCCTCGGCCAGCACCTCGACGCTCCCGGCCCCGACGGTGGTCAGCTCACCGCGCACACCGCTGCGGAACATCGCGTGGTCGTCGACGATCACGACCCGGACCGGGGTCGTCCTGGGCTCAGTCATGGTGCTCCTCCTGGGTGGGTCGCGGCAGGTGCAGGCGCACCTCGGTGCCCTCGGTGTCGGACCGCACGTCGGCAGAGCCGCCGTGGCGCTGCATCCGGTCCACGATGCTGTGGCGTACGCCGTAGCGGTCGCCGGGCACCTGGTCGAGGTCGAAGCCGGGCCCGCGGTCACGGACGAAGACGTCCACCGCCGCGGGTGTCACCTCGGCGTAGACGTCGACCCGCCCGACGCCGGCGTGCTTGGCGGCGTTGGTGATCGCCTCGCGCGTCGCTGCGACAGCGGGGCGCAGGGACTCCTCCATCGGGCAGTCGCCCACCGTGACCACGTCGACGGAGATGCCGTGGGCGTCCTCGACCGAGGCCGCGACACCACGCAGGGCACTGGCGACGCTGCTCTCGTCGAGGGACTCCCCGGAGTAGAGCCACGCACGCAGGTCGCGCTCCTGGGACCGAGCGAGACGGGCGACCGTGGCGGCGTCACCGGGGTTCTTCTGGATGAGCGCGAGGGTCTGCAGGACCGAGTCGTGCAGATGCGCGGCGACGTCGGCGCGCTCCAGGGTGCGGACCCGTTCCCATCGCTCGGCGGTGAGCTCGGAGGCCCCCCCGAAGACCCAGGGCCCGCTTACGATTCCGAGAACGACGACACCGA
>NZ_JANNML010000073.1:0-5268 GCF_031397825.1 Nocardioides sp. | reverse complement strand
GAGGTTGCCGTACTTCTCCTCGATCGCCTCGCGGCCGAGGCGGCCGATGGACTCGGCGAAGTCGAGGTAGACACCGCGCCGTACGCCGTCGACCTCAGGGCCGACGCCGCGACCCTCGTCGCACATGTTCTTGGCCTGGCGGCTGGCGATGTCGCGGGGGACCAGGTTGCCGAAGGAGGGGTAGATCCGCTCCAGGTAGTAGTCGCGGTCCTCCTCGGGGATGACGCGCGGGTCCTTCTCGCAGTCCTCGGCCTTCTTGGGCACCCAGATGCGGCCGTCGTTGCGCAGCGACTCGCTCATCAGCGTGAGCTTGGACTGGTGGGAGCCCGAAACCGGGATGCAGGTCGGGTGGATCTGCGTGTAGCAGGGGTTGGCCATGTAGGCGCCCTTGCGGTGCGCGCGCCAGGTCGCCGTGACGTTGGAGCCCATGGCGTTGGTCGACAAGAAGAAGACGTTGCCGTAGCCACCCGAGGCGAGCACGACGGCGTCGGCCAGGTGGGTCTCGATCTCGCCGGTGACCAGGTCGCGCGCGATGATGCCGCGGGCCTTGCCGTCCACGACGATCAGCTCGAGCATCTCGTGGCGGGTGAACTGCTGGACCGTGCCGGCAGCGACCTGGCGCTCCATGGCCTGGTAGGCGCCGATGAGCAGCTGCTGGCCCGTCTGGCCGCGGGCGTAGAAGGTGCGGGAGACCTGCACGCCGCCGAAGGAGCGGTTGTCGAGGAGGCCGCCGTAGTCACGCGCGAAGGGGACACCCTGCGCGACGCACTGGTCGATGATGTTGACGCTGACCTCGGCCAGTCGGTAGACGTTCGACTCGCGCGAGCGGTAGTCACCGCCCTTGACCGTGTCGTAGAAGAGGCGGAACGTCGAGTCGCCGTCCTCCTTGTAGTTCTTGGCCGCGTTGATGCCGCCCTGGGCGGCGATCGAGTGGGCCCGGCGCGGGGAGTCCTGGTAGCAGAAGGACTTCACGTTGTAGCCGGCCTCGCCCATCGTCGCGGCGGCCGCGCCACCGGCGAGGCCGGTGCCGACGATGATGACGTCGAGCTTGCGGCGGTTGGCCGGGTTGACCAGGCGGTTCTCGAACTTGCGCGTCGTCCAGCGGTCCGCGATGGGACCCGTCGGAGCGGCGGTGTCGACGATGTTCTCGCCGCGCGTGTAGTAGCCGTGGGCGTCGTCGGAGGTCTGCACCGGCGCCTTGTTGAGCGGCGTGGTGCCGTCGTGGAGAGTTGATCCAGCCATGTCGAGGACTCCCTTACTTCTCGATGATGCCGAGCAGGACGGACAGGGGCACGAGCGAGAAGCCGCCGGCGACGACGACCGCGAGGACCCAGCCGGCGAGCTTGGCGCGCGTGCGGGACGCGGCGGTGTTGGTGAGCCCCAGCGTCTGGAGCGAGCTCCAGGTGCCGTGGTGCAGGTGCAGCGCGAGCGCCGCCATGGCGACGAGGTAGATGATCGTCATCCACCACAGGTCGAAGGTGTCGACCAGCAGCGTGTAGGGGTTGTCCGTCGCGCCACCTGCGGGGTTGACCTTGCCGATGGTGAAGTTGAGCAGGTGCCAGACCAGGAAGACCAGGATCGTCGCGCCGCCCCAGCGCATGGTGCGCGAGGAGACCGAGGAGTGCTTGTTCTTCTTCACCGCGTACTTCACCGGACGGGCCGTGGAGGCCCGGCGGGCCAGGACCACCGCGCAGGCCACGTGCACCACCAGCGAGACGATCAGACCCGCCCGCAGGATCCACAGGAGCCCCGACTCGGGGAGCAGCGGCTCACCGATGGTGCGCAGGTGCTCGGCGTAGTCGTTGAACTTCTCCTCGCCCCCGAACGCCTTGAGGTTCCCGTACATGTGGGAGAGGACGAAGCCGATGAAGACGAGGCCGGAGACGGCCATCATGAGCTTCAGCGAGATGGTCGAGCGCGATGCGCGCGAGCCCTTGACGAGGGTCGGTCGTGAGTCCGTGGTTGCCACGAGAACCCACTTTACGTGCGTGGGGGCTGCGGCCGTGCCGTGGGGCGTGTGACAAACACCCCAGCCACACCGGTTGCCACCAGGTCAGCGCGGTGCAGTGGTGCGCGCCGAGGCCGCCACGGCGGTCATGGTCGAGGACAGCTCGTCCACGGCCTGGGTCCAGGTGCGCTCCGACGCGACCTCGCGGGCCCGGGCGCCGAGCAGTGAGCGGTGGCGGTCGGCGACGACGGACTCGACGGCCCGGAGGAACGATCGACCCTCCCCGGGGGCGTGCAGGAGGCCGGTCTCGAGGCTGCGGACGACGTCGGTGGCACCGCCGGAGCGGGGGGCCACGACCGGGACGCCGCTGGCCGCGGCCTCGCGCAGGACGTGCGAGCAGGTCTCGTGCTCCCCCGGGTGGACGAGCACGTCGAGCGAGGGCAGCGCGACCGTGAGGTCGCCGGTGGTCAGGGTGCCCGTCAGCTTGGCGTCGGGCAGCCGCTCCTCGAGCCAGCCGCGCTGGGGTCCGTCGCCGATGATCACCGGGCGGATCCCCGGCAGGGAGGCGAGCTCGGAGAGGCGTCGTACGCCGTGGCGCTTGTGGAGGCTGCCCACGTAGCCGACCACGACCAGGGGCACGGCGCGGGAGCGGGAGCGCGACCAGGACCCGTGGAGCCACGCGTCGCGCAGGGAGGGGGTGAAGGCCGTGGAGTCGACCCCGGGACGCCAGAGGTCGACGTCGACGCCGAACTCCGTCATCCGGTCGACCATCCAGGTGGAGGTGACCAGCACGCGATCGGCACGGGCCGCCACCTTGGCGCGCCAGTAGTCCGCGGTCTGGTCCAGGACCGGCGACTGCTCGACCACGAGCGAGGCCAGTCCGGTGCGGTGGGTGTGCTTCAAGGCCTTGCGACCGAGCGGGCCGGGCGAGGTGACGTGGACCAGGTCCGGGGCGAAGTCGTCGAGCGCGGCGCGCACCTGCGCGCCGACCGGCTCCAACGGGCGGACCCTGACCACGTCACAGCCGCGGTAGGAGGTCAGGCCAGGAGCCGGCGCGATGATCCGGACCGAGTGCCCGGTGTCGACGAGGCGGTCGACCACGGCCTTGAGCGTGGTCGTCGTGCCGTCGACGGCGGGGTAGAACGTCTCGGTCACCAGGGCGATCCGCATGGTCTCGACCCTGGACGGCCCCGGCGACCGTGGCGCTGCGTCACGATGACCGGGCCGTGAACAGTCGTCGTGACCTGTCCAGAACATCACACTCCCTGGAACAGGTTCTCGGGTTCCTCCTATGGTTCGCACCATGACTGTTGAGGGGAGTCCCGCCGAGCGCGTCGACGGTGGGCTGGACGAGCCCACCGAGCTGGAGCCGGAGCAGGGGACGCTCGCGCTGGCCTCGCCCGACGACCGCCACACGCTGGCCGACTGGGAGGCCGCGACCGCAGCCGTGCTGCGCAAGTCGCGCCGGTTGAAGGACGACGACCCCGACTCCCTGGTCTGGGACAAGCTGACCCGCACCACCCTCGACGGCATCGACGTCACCCCCCTCGGCACCGCCGCCCTGCTGGACCACCTCACCACCGCGGGCCGCCCGACGCGCTCGGGCGACTGGGACATCCGCGCGCACCTGCGCGCCCACGACGGACAGGACGCCAGGGAGCTCAACGAGACCGCGCTGGTCGACCTCAACGGCGGCGTGACGTCGCTGTGGCTCCAGGTCGCGGCGGGCGCCGACCTCGCCACGGTGCTGCACGACGTGCTGCTCGACCTCGCGCCCGTGGTCCTCGACGCCACCGACGACCAGCTCGCGCTGGCCCACGCGTTCCTGGCAGTCCTCGAGGACACCACGCCGGCCCCCGGCACCAACCTCGGTGGCTCCGGCGACAGCCTGGTCGAGGTGGCGCGGCTCGCCCACGAGCGGGGCGTGCTCGGGGTCGTGGTGGACGCCACCGCCGTGCACGACCGTGGTGCCTCGGACGCGCAGGAGCTCGGCTGGTCGATGGCCGTGGGCGCCGACGCACTGCGCCGGCTGACCGACTCCGGCCTGTCCGTCGACGAGGCGGCCGGGCTCCTGGAGTTCCGCTACGCCGCGACCGACGACCAGTTCGCCACGATCGCCAAGCTCCGGGCCGCGCGTCGCCTCTGGGCCCGCGTGGTGGAGCTCAGCGAGGGCGCCGCGACCGAGCAGCGCCAGCACGTCGTCACGAGCCGGCCGATGATGAGCAGCTACGACCCCTACGTCAACATGCTGCGCACCACCGTCGCAGCCTTCGCCGCCGGGGTCGGCGGCGCCGACTCCGTGACCGTGCTGCCCTTCGACAGCCCGCTGGGGGCACCCGAGGTGCTCGGCCGCCGCATCGCACGCAACACCTCCGCGTTGCTGATCTCGGAGTCCCACGTGGCCAAGGTCGCCGACCCGGCCGGCGGTTCCTACGCAGTCGAGAAGCTCACCGACGACCTCGCCGTCGCCGGCTGGGCGGAGCTGGGCCGGATCGAGGAGGACGGGCACGACCGCCTCGAGGAGCGCATCGCCGAGACCGCTGCAGCGCGGGAGGAGCTGGTCGCCCAGCGCCGGATGCCGATCACCGGCCTCACCGAGTTCCCCGACCTCGCCGAGGAGCTCCCCCAGCGCCGGCCCGACGGGTCCTTCGACGGGGTGCGCCGCTACGGCGCCAGCTTCGAGGCCCTGCGCGACGAACCGGCCGCCTCGCCGGTCTTCCTCGCGACGCTCGGCACCATCGCCTCGCACACGGCCCGGGCCACCTTCGCCGCCAACCTCTTCGCCGCCGGCGGGATCGCGGTCGAGGTCGCCGGCGCCACGTCCGGCACCGACGACCTGGTCGCGGCCTACGCCGGCCAGCAGGTCGTGTGCCTGGCCGGCAGCGACACGACGTACGCCGAGTGGGGCGCCGACGCCGCCGCCGCGCTGCGCGAGGCGGGGGCGAGCCACGTCGTCCTGGCAGGCAGGGCCACCGACTACTGCGACGACGCCTGCGCCATGGGTGTGGACGCGCTCGACTTCCTGACCAGGACGAGGGAGAAGCTGGCATGAGTGTTCCGAAGAGCTTCGCGGGGCTGCCGCTGACGGGGGAGGGGGTCTCGACGCGGGCTCCTTCGTCGCCCGGCTCGACCACCGGTCCTGCCGAGGCGTGGACCAGCCCCGAGGGGATCGACATCCTGCCGGTCTACGGTCCCGAGCACCTCGCGGGCCTCGACGCCCTCGACACCCTGCCCGGCCTGAGCCCCTTCCTGCGCGGGCCCTACCCGACGATGTACACCACGCAGCCGTGGACCATCCGTCAGTACGCCGGGTTCTCGAC
>NZ_JANNML010000063.1:0-2990 GCF_031397825.1 Nocardioides sp. | reverse complement strand
TCGGTGACCTCCTCGGTCACGGTGTGCTCGACCTGGATGCGCGGGTTCATCTCGATGAAGACGTAGTTGCCCTCGGGGTCGAGGAGGAACTCCACGGTCCCGGCGTTGCGGTAGCCGATCTCCTTCGCGAAGCGCACCGCGTCGGCGCACATCCGCTCGCGCAGCTCGGGGTCGAGGTTGGGTGCGGGCGCGATCTCGACGACCTTCTGGTGGCGACGCTGCACCGAGCAGTCGCGCTCGAAGAGGTGGATCACGTTGCCCTCCCCGTCGGCCAGGATCTGGACCTCGATGTGGCGCGGCTCGACCACGGCCTGCTCGATGAAGACCGTCGGGTCGCCGAAGGCGCCCTCGCCCTCGCGCATGCAGGTCTCGACGGCCTCGCGGAGGTCCTTCGGGTCGTCCACGCGACGCATGCCGCGACCGCCACCACCCGCGACCGCCTTCACGAACAGCGGGAAGGGCATGTCCTTGGCGCTCGCGACCAGGGCGTCGACGTCGGTCGAGGGCTCGACGCTCGCCAGTGTCGGGACGCCGGCGGCCTTGGCCGCCGCGATCGCACGGGCCTTGTTTCCCGTGAGCGTCAGCACCTCTGCGGTCGGACCCACGAAGGTGATGCCGGCGTTGGCGCAGGCCTCGGCGAGCGCAGGGTTCTCCGACAGGAAGCCGTAGCCGGGGTAGATCGCGTCCACGCCCGCCTTCACCGCGACCGCGACGATGCCGTCGGGGTCGAGGTAGGCCCGCACGGGGTGCCCGCGCTCACCGATCTCGTAGGACTCGTCGGCCTTCAACCGGTGCTCGGACCAGCGGTCCTCGTGGGGGAACACCGCGACCGTCCGCGCGCCGACCTCGTAGGCCGCGCGGAAGGCTCGGATCGCGATCTCGCCGCGGTTGGCCACCAACACCTTGGAGAACATGGCCCAACCCTAGAAGTTCCCGAACCGATCCGTCGTGGTGAGCGTCGCACTGGACATGACCACCTCCCGACTCCGTCGTACGACGGCCCTCCTCGCGCCCCTCCTCCTCGTGGTCCTCGTGCCGGTCGGCCCTGCTGCTGCGGCTGCGCCCCCGACCTGCCACGGCAAGCGCGCCACGATCGTCGGGACCGACGGGCCGGACCGGTTGGTCGGCACGCCGGGGCGCGACGTGATCGTGGCGAAGCGTGGCGACGACCTGATCCGGGCGGGGCGGGGCGACGACCTGGTCTGCGCGGGACGCGGCGCCGACGTGGTGTGGGGAGGGCCAGGCGACGACCGGCTGCACGGCGAGGGCGACCGGATCTTCCAGGACCAGGGCGGGCCCGGGATCGCGGGCGACACGCTGCGCGGCGGGCCCGGCAACGACCTGCTCGACGTCGGCTTCTACGTCGCCGCCGACACGGGCAACTTCCCCAACACCGTGGCCTGGGACGAGTCGGCCGGCCCGGTGCGCCTGCGGTTGGGGGCGCCCGGCGCGGCGGAGGGCGTGGTGATCGGCGAGGGCCGCGACCGCATCGTCGGCGCCCGCCGCCTGACCGTCGTGGGGTCGAGGTTCGGCGACGTCCTGGACGCGCGGGTGCCCGGCGACGTGAAGGTCGTCGCAGGCGCGGGGGCCGACCGGGTGCGCACCGGTGACGGCGACGACGAGGTGCTCACCGAGACCGACGTCGTCGACCACACGGTGGGGGACCGCGACATGGTCTTCACCGGTGCCGGCGACGACGAGGTGTCGTCGTACTCCGGACCCGACGAGGTCTCGCTGGGCCACGGGAACGACGTCGCGCTCACGGTCAGCGACGCCCCGGTCATCGTCGACGGGGGTGCCGGAGGTGACCAGGTCAACGCCACCGTGCACGACGACCTGATCCTCGACGGCGGCACCGGCAACAACTCGGTCGTCCTCGACGCGACGGGGGTGGCCGGCGGTCTGGTGCTCACCCGGCGCGAGGGCACGCTGGTCTCCGACACGATCCTGGCCCGCGTGGGGCGCTTCACCTCCTACGACCTGATCGGTGGCTCCGCCTGGACCTACACCGGCGCCGATCTCCCCGACCGCGTCGTCGCCCTCTCCGCCGCCGGCCCGATCCGGATGTCCACCCTCGGCGGTGACGACGAGCTCTGGGGCACCGCCTTCGACGACCTCCTCGACGGCGGTCCCGGCACCGACGAGGTGCACCCCGGCGGCGGCACCGACACCTGCATCAGCGTCGAGGTCGGCACCTGCCCCTGACCGACGGCGTGTGGGTAGGCGTCGAGACCCGACCCGCACGCTGATCGAGCCAGCCC
Source organism: Nocardioides sp. (assembly GCF_031397825.1). Lineage (GTDB taxonomy): Bacteria > Actinomycetota > Actinomycetes > Propionibacteriales > Nocardioidaceae > Nocardioides. The sequence continues at coordinate 729 of NZ_JANNML010000063.1, read as the reverse complement.
AGCGTCAGCCATCACGACGCCGGGCGCCTGGCGGTGGATCAACGCGCGGTACGCCGCACGACCGGATGTCGTCCGTCCGATCCCGTGGAAGGCTGCACCCATGAGTGATGCTCGGACTCTCGTTGCCGCGGAGGCTATGAGTCTGTCCCGGGACGTGGCTGCACCGGGGTAGCCGGGAGGAAGAGGGCCCGGGCGAGTGACCGGGGCATGGTCCAGTTGGCTCCTCCGAGTACACCGACCAGTGCCGGGGCGAGCAGCCCTCGGACGATGACCGCGTCGATGGCGATGCCGAGCGCCAACGCGGTCGCGAGGACCTTGACCTCCACGGCAGGCACGGTTGACAGGGCGATGAAGGCGAAGAAGAGGATGAGCGCAGCCGAGGTGACGAGCCGCCCGGTGTTGGCGATCCCTTCCACGACGGCACGGTCGGTTGCGGTGCGTTCGTCGAGCGCCTCCCCCGAGTCCGGGGAGAGAAGCAGGTCGTGCTCTTCACGCATCCGCGAAAGCAGGAAGACCTCGTAGTCCATGGAAAGGCCGAAGAGGAACGCGAACGCCGCGACGGGCACCCAGATGGTGATCACTCCGGAAGCTGACTGCCCGAAGAGCAGGTCGGAGCCGTAGCCCTCCTGCCAGATGAGGACCGTGACGCCGTACGCCGCCCCGAGCGACAAGACGTTGAGTGCAAGGGCCTTGATCGGCAGCCACAGCGAGCGCAGCGCGCGAGCCAGG
>NZ_JANNML010000008.1:0-13542 GCF_031397825.1 Nocardioides sp. | reverse complement strand
CGCCAGTGCGGCGACGGACGAGCGGACCAGGAGCGGCATGTGAGCATCGTCCCATTACTGTGCAGTTCGTGGACTTCTCACCATCACCGCGCGCCGCCGACCTGACCGCGAGGGTCAAGGACTTCATCGACACCGAGATCGCTCCGGCGGAGGAGGGCTACCACCGCGACCTCGCGGAGGCCCGCCGCAACGGTGACCCGTGGCAGCCGTTGCCGCTGATCGAGGAGCTGAAGACCAAGGCCCGCGAGCGGGGGTTGTGGAACCTCTTCCTGCCCCACGAGCACGCGGGGGAGTACGCCGCCCGCTTCGGCACCGACGGCGGCGAGGGGCTGACGAACCTCGACTACGCCCCCATCGCCGAGCTGACCGGGCGCTCCGCGATCGCGCCGCTGGTGCTCAACTGCAACGCACCCGACACCGGCAACATGGAGGTGCTGCTGCGCTACGGCACCGAGGCACAGAGGGAGGAGTGGCTCGAGCCGCTCCTCGACGGGCGGATCCGCTCGGCGTTCACGATGACCGAGCCGGACGTCGCGTCCTCCGACGCCACCAACATGGAGGCGACGGCCGTCGTCGACGGTGACGAGGTCGTGATCAACGGCCGCAAGTGGTGGTCGACCGGGGTGGGTCACCCCGACTGCAAGATCTTCGTCTTCATGGGGCTGACCGACCCCGACGCCGACCGGCACCACCGCCACTCGATGGTGCTCGTGCCACGCGACACCCCGGGCGTCACGATCGAGCGACTGCTCAACACCATGGGCGTGTACGACGAGCCGCTCGGCCACGGCGAGGTCTCCTTCACCGACGTGCGCGTGCCGGTCGGCAACATCATCAGCGGCCCCGGCGAGGCGTTCGCGATCGCGCAGGGTCGCCTCGGCCCCGGCCGCGTGCACCACTGCATGCGGCTGATCGGCCTGGCCGAGATGTCCCTCGAGCTGGCCTGCCGGCGCAGCCTGGCGCGCACGGCGTTCGGCAAGCCGCTCGCCAACCTCGGAGGCAACCGCGAGCGCATCGCCGACGCCCGCATCGCCATCAACATGGCCCGGCTGCTGGTGCTCGACGCCGCGTGGAAGCTCGACGTCGGCGGCCCGATCAACGCGCTGTCCGAGGTCTCCCAGATCAAGGTCGCCGTGCCGGCCATGGCCCAGCAGGTCATCGACTTCGCGATGCAGATCCACGGCGGCGGCGGGCTGTCCGACGACTTCCCGCTCTCCGGGGCCTGGACCGCGGCGCGGGCGCTGCGGCTGGCCGACGGGCCCGACGAGGTGCACCGCGGCGTGGTCGCCCGGCTCGAGCTCGGCCGCTACGGAGCGAGCCGATGAGCGCCCCGACGACCGGCCAGCGTGTCCTCGTCACCGGCGCAGCCTCCGGCCTAGGCGAGGCGCTCGCCGACGCGTTCGAGGCACGCGGCGACCAGGTGCTGCGCACCGACGTGTCGCCCGGCGTGGAGCTCCACCTCGACATCACCCAGGACGCCGACTGGGCGGCGGCCCTGGCCCACGTCGAGGAGACGTGGGGCGGGCTGGACGTGCTCGTCAACAACGCGGGCGTCGCGGGTGGCGGTCGGCTCGACGTCGCCACCATGGACGAGTGGCAGTGGATCACCGAGATCAACCTCTTCGGCGCGGTGCGCGGCACCCGCACGTTCGTCCCGATGTTCAAGCGGCAGGGGTCGGGGCGGATCGTCAACACCGCCTCGTTGGCCGGCCTCGTGCACCCGGCCGGGATGGCGTCCTACAACGCCAGCAAGGCGGCGGTCGTGGCCCTGACGGAGACGACCGGCCACGAGCTGTCGTCGTACGGCGTGACGGCGCACGTGATCTGCCCGTCCTACTTCAAGACCAACCTGATGAGCTCGCTCCAGGGCGCCGACACCGCGCTGGCGGCCGTCATGACCAAGCTCGTCGACAACTCGCCGGTCAGCGCCGCCGACATCGCGAGGGCGGTGCTCGAGGGGCTCGACCGCGGTGACGAGATCATCGTCCCCGACCAGGCCGCCCGCGACGCCTACGGGCTCAAGCAGGGCGACCGGGCGACCTACGACCTGATCATGCGCGACCAGGCCGCCAAGCTGGACAGGGGTGCACGATGACGACCGACGAGGGGAACCCGGCGAAGCCGGTCCGTGACGAGGACGCCTTCGACGTGGAGGCGGTGGCCGGGTGGCTGCGCGACAACGCGCTGGCCTTCCGCGACGACCTCGACGGCACGCCGGAGGTGCGTCAGTTCCCCGGCGGCGCGTCCAACCTGACCTACCTGCTGCGCTACCCCAGCCGCGACCTGATCCTGCGCCGGCCACCGTCGGGCGTGAAGGCCGCGGGAGCCCACGACATGGGTCGCGAGTTCGTCATCCAGCATGCGCTGGCGCCGCTCTTCCCCTACGTCGCCACGATGGTCGGTCACTGCACGGACGAGTCGGTGATCGGCTCGGACTTCTACGTCATGGAGAAGATCGACGGCACGATCCCGCGCCGCGACCTGCCCTGGGAGCTGCCGCCCGAGGAGGTGTCGCGGATGTGCGAGAGCGCGCTCGACGTGCTGATCGCGCTGCACTCCGTGGACGTCTCGCAGTCGGCCGACCTCGGGGCCTACAGCCGCGGCGACGGCTACGTCGACCGGCAGGTCGGTGGCTGGACCAAGCGCTTCGCCAACGCCCGCACCGACGACACCGGCGACTGGAGCGACATCGTCGCCTGGCTCGAGGAGCACAAGCCGGGCGACGTGGCGCAGCGGATGATCCACAACGACTTCCGCTTCGACAACCTGGTCCTCGACGCCGACGACCCGCAGCGGGTCGTGGGGGTCCTCGACTGGGAGATGGCGACCGTCGGCGACCCGCTGATGGACCTCGGCGGGATGCTGTCCTACTGGGTGCAGGCCGACGACGACGAGTTCTTCCTGCTGTTCCGCCGCCAGCCGACCACGGTGCCGGGCATGTGGACCCGCGCCGAGGTCGTCGAGCACTACTGCGAGCGCATGGGCTTCGACATGACGCCCGAGCGGTGGCGCTTCTACGAGGTCTTCGGGCTCTTCCGGCTGGCCGTGATCGCCCAGCAGATCTGGTACCGCTACTTCCACGGCCAGACCACCAACGAGCAGTACGCCGTGTTCGGCCCGGCCGTCGGCTACCTCGAGACCCGCTGCCGCTCGATCATCGCGGCCTCCTGATGGGTCGCTGCTGATGGGCCAGCTGCTCCTCGTCCGGCACGGCCAGGCGTCCTTCGGTGCCGCCGACTACGACGTGCTCTCCGACAACGGCTGGGCCCAGGGCCGGCTCCTCGGTGCGTTCCTGGCCGAGCGCGGGGTCGTGCCCGACGTCGTCGTGCGCGGCGACATGCGTCGGCACCGCGAGACCGGCGAGGCGATGATCGAGGGCGCCGGCTGGTCGGTCCCGCCGATGCAGGTCGACGCCGGCTGGGACGAGTTCGACCACGTCGGCCTGGTCGCGACCGCCCCGGACCTGCCCGCCGAGCCGATGGACCGGCGTACGTTCCAGCAGGTCTTCGAGCGCGCCACCGCGCGCTGGACCGCCGGCGAGCCCGGCGACTACCCCGAGACGTACGCCGCGTTCGCGGCCCGGGTGCGCGGCTCCCTGGCCGCAGCGGCCGAGCAGGCCGGCCCCGGGCGCACCGTCGTCGTGGTCAGCTCGGGCGGCACGATCGCGGTCGTCGCCGCAGCGCTCAGCGATCCCGACGCCGACCCGCCCACGCTGGCGCGGCTCTGGGCGCGCTTCAACACCGTCATGGTCAACTCCTCGCTCACCCGCGTCGTCGTCGGCTCGACCGGCGCGCGGCTGCTGAGCTTCAACGAGCACAGCCACGTCTCCGGGGAGACGCTGACCTACCGCTAGGCCGCTGACCCGGTAGGTTGCCGCCGTGTCCGACCAGACGAGCAACGCGCTCCTCGCGATCGCGCTGGGCACCGTGGTGGCGATCGTGCTGCTGGTGCCGGTCGCGGCCTACCAGTACCGCCTCGACGGGCGGCTCCAGCCGAGCGACCTGGCGATCCTGTTGTCCGGCGCGGTCTACGGCCTGGCGCTGTGGACCTACACGTTGCTGCCGGTGCCGCCGGAGGGGACCTACCGGTGCAAGGGCCGCCAGCTCGACCCGCTCGGCTCGATCGGCACCATCGACCTCGGGCCGCCGGGGGCGCTGCTGCGCGACCCGGCGTTCCTCCAGGTGGCGCTCAACGTGCTGCTCTTCGTGCCGCTGGGCTACTACGTGCGCCAGATCCTCAAGCGCGGGGTCGTCGTCGCGACCCTGCTCGGCCTCGGCACCTCGCTGCTGATCGAGGTGACCCAGCTGACCGGGGTGTGGAGCGTCTACGACTGCGCCTACCGGCTCTTCGACGTCGACGACCTGATCGTCAACACCCTGGGGGCGCTGGGCGGGTCGCTCCTCTCCGCCGTCGTCGTACGACGCAGGGTCGCCGCGGTCCCGCTGCCGACCAGCATCACCTGGGGTCGCCGGCTCGTGGGGATGCTCAGCGACGTGCTCTTCCTCGTGCTGGCGGGCGCCGCGGCGGCGCTGGCCTATCGCGCCTGGTGCCTCTACGGCCCCGGCACCTTCGACGCCGACGTCCAGGCGTTGCTGCAGGTCGGGGTGCCCGGGGCGGTGGAGGTGCTGAGCGTGCTGCTGGTCGGTCGCACGGTCGGCGAGCACGTGATCTCCGTGCGCGCCGTCGCGCGGCGGCCGCGGCTCGTCGTCCTCTCCCGTCTGGTCAAGCTCGCCACCGGCGTCGGCCCGCTCCTGGTGCTGACCCAGCTGGGCACGACGGTCGCGGCGACCGCCCTGCCGGCGTACGCGCTCCTCACGGTCGTCGCCTCCTGGCGCAGCGAGGGTCACCGTGGCCTGAGCCACCAGCTGGCCGGCATGGACCTCGTGATCGCGCGCGAGGAGGCGTTCGGCGCCGTCGATGACGGCCGCGACCAGGAGCAGGGGAGAGTGGAGCCATGAGACTCGTCGCCCGTCTGCTGCTCGTCCTCGCGCTGCTGGTCGCCGGGGTGGGTCACCTGGTCGACGTGGAGGAGTTCCTCGGCCAGGTGCCGACGTTCCTCCCGTTGCGCGAGGAGATCGTCGTCGTCTCCGGCTTCATGGAGATCGCCCTGGCCGCGGCGCTGGTGCTGACGCGCGGTCAGCGCCTCGCGCTGGTCGGGGCTGTGGTCGCGGCATTCTTCGTCGCGGTCTTCCCCGGCAACATCTGGCAGGCCGTCAACGGCTCGACGTCCTTCGGCCTCGACACCGCGACCGGCCGCATCGTCCGGCTCTTCTTCCAGCCGCTGCTGGTCGGGTGGGCGCTGTGGTGCACGGGCGCCTGGGCGGCCTGGCGAACCCGCCGGGAGCCCGAGGGCGACCGGGCTACATCAGCCGCTTGAGCACCCCGAGCGGGGCGTGCTTCATCACCACCGACAGCGGCGCCCACGGCAACGCCGGCACGCACGCGTCGGCGACCTCCTTCTCGATCGCCGACACCATGGAGGCCACGCCCTTCTCGGTCGAGACCATGAACGACGCCTTGTCCTGGACCGACTCGTTCATCTCCGAGGCGATGTAGCCGGGGTAGAGCACGGTGATCTTCACGGTCTTCCCGAGCGGCTTGCCGTAGAGCTCGTTGCGCAGCCCCTCCGCGAGGTAGGCGGCGCCGATCTTGGTGGCGGCGTAGGTCGTCATCGCCTTCGGCATCCCGCGCATCGCCGACATCGACGAGACCATCACCAGGTGGCCGGCCTGCTGGTCGCGGAAGATCTCCATCGCCGCCTCGGTCTGGACCAGCGCGGCGACGAAGTTGGTCATCGCAGTCTCGCGGTTGGCGTCGAAGCGGCCGGTGCCGAGCGGGGCACCCTTGCCCAACCCGGCGTTGACGATGACCCGGTCCAGGGTGCCGAAGTCGGCGCGGAACGCGCGGAACACCTCGAAGACCCGGTCGTCGTCGGTGACGTCGAGGGCGCGCAGCTCCACACGTCGCTCGGGGTGGGCGGCGAGGATCTCGGCCTTCAGCTCGTCGAGCCGGTCCGTGCGGCGGGCGCACAGCGCGAGGTCGTTGCCGCGGGCCGCGAGCTGGCGGGCCATCTCGGCCCCGAGACCGGACGAGGCGCCGGTGATGAGGATCGTGGTCATGCGGGGATTCTGGCCCACGGCGGACGACCTCGTGACCCCCGGCCCTTGACGGATCCCCCCCAGTGCATTTGTCTGAGCCCAGCGCGTGCTCATCCTCGGACCACCGGGGGCTCGGGGGCACGGCTGTCACGGATCGAGGTCCCCCATGTCAGTGCCACGTCCTCGCGGATCGACCAGGGGCCGGCTCGCCGTCGCCTCGGTCGGTGCGCTCACCGCCGGCCTGCTGGCCGCGCTGCCGCTCACTGGAGCCCAGGGCGCGCCGGCTCCGGCAGCAGCGCCGGCCCCGGCCGCCGCTGCCGCTGCCGTGAAGGGTGGAGCCGAGCGCTTCACCGACGGCCGCTACATCGTGCTCCTGCGCGAGGCCGCCGCCACCGGCTACACCGGTGGCCGCAACGGCCTCGCCGCGACCAAGTCGTCGACCGGCCAGTTCCGCGCGGACACCCCGGCCGTGGCGCGCTACACCGACCACCTCCGCACCTCGCAGGAGCGGGTCGCCGGCTCCGTCGGCGCCAGCGTCGACACGAGCTACACGATGGCGAGCAACGGCTTCGCCGCGACGCTCACGGCAGCGCAGGCGCTCGACCTGGCCACCGACCGCCGCGTGCTGCTGGTCGAGAAGGCCGGCGTCCGCAAGGTCACGACGTGGAGCACCCCCGACTTCCTGGGCATGACGGGCAAGAACGGTGCATGGGCCGCCAAGGGCGGACGCACCCAGGCCGGCAGCGGGGTCGTCGTCGGCGTGCTCGACACCGGCATCTGGCCCGAGTCCAAGTCCTTCTCGGGCAGCCGCCTCACCGCGACGCCCAAGACTCGGTGGGACATCTCCATGGTGGACGGGCTGACCCGCATGGAGAAGGCCGACGGGACCCTCTTCAGGGGCGAGTGCGAGACCGGCCAGTCCTTCACCCTCGCCGACTGCAGCACCAAGGTCATCAGCGCCCGCGTCTTCGGTGACGCCTACCTCGCGGCGACGCCCGAGGACGAGCTGTCCGAGCACGAGTTCATCTCGCCGCGCGACGGTGGCGGCCACGGCAGCCACACCGCCAGCACGGCCGCGGGCAACCTCGTCAAGAACGTCTCCACCGCAGGTCTGAAGTTCGGCACGATCTCGGGCATGGCGCCCGGCGCCAGGATCGCCGTCTACAAGGTTTGCTGGGAGGCCCTGGACCCCGAGCTGAGCGGCTGCTTCACCGAGGACATGGTCGCGGCCGTGGACCAGCTCGTCATCGACGGTGTCGACGTCGTCAACTTCTCCATCGGCGGCGGCCCCTCGCCGTCCCTCGACGCCACGGAGCTGGCCTTCGAGGGTGCGGCCGAGGCCGGGATCTTCGTGGCTGCCTCCGCCGGCAACAGCGGCCCCGACAACACCACGCTCGACCACCCGTCGCCGTGGCTGACGACGGTCGCCGCCGGCACGCACACCACCAAGTTCGAGAACACGATCGTGCTGGCGAACGGCAAGAAGATCATGGGGGCCTCGAGCTCCCAGACCCCCGTCTCGACGCGGCGGATCGTGCCCGGCGCCGAGGCCGTCGTCGAGGGTGGCGACGCCGACGACGCAGCCCTGTGCGGCCCCGACACCCTCGATCCCGCCAAGGTCACGGGCAAGATCGTCTACTGCTACCGCGGGGTCTACGACCGGGTCGCCAAGGGCGCCGAGGTGAAGCGGGCCGGAGGTGCGGCACTGATCATGGCCAACCCCTCGCCCAACAGCCTCAACGCCGACATCCAGGTGGTGCCGACCATCCACATCACCGACACTGCCGGCGCGATCGTCGAGAAGTACGTCGCCGCGCAGGGCCTGGACGCCAAGGCGTCGTTCAAGCTCGGCAACCTCACCAACGCCAAGACCCCGCTGCCGCAGGTGGCGGGCTTCTCCTCGCGCGGTCCGGTGCTGGTCTCCGACGGTGACCTGCTCAAGCCCGACATCATCGCTCCCGGTGTCGACGTCCTCGCCGCCGTGGCGCCGCCGTCCAACCAGGGCAGGAAGTACGACCTCTACTCCGGCACCTCGATGTCGTCCCCGCACATCGCGGGCCTCGCCGCCTTCATCCAGGGCGAGCGACCGAAGTGGACGCCCATGACGATCAAGTCGGCGATGATGACCACCGCCACCTCGATCCGCAACGAGAAGGGCGGGCTCGTGCGCGACGCCTTCGCCCAGGGCGCCGGCCAGGTCAAGCCGAGGGCGTTCTTCGACCCGGGTCTCTTCGTCACCTCCGACGCCACCCAGTGGCGCGGCTGGCTGGCCGACCTCGGCTACAACACCGGCGTGCCGGCGCTGGACGCCAAGAGCATCAACCTGCCGTCGATCGCCGACGGCTCGATGACCGGTCCCACGACGTTCCCCCGGTCCTTCCGCGCCAGCATGAAGGGCACCTGGAAGATCAGCGCGGACCTCAAGGGCTTCACCGTGAAGCCGAGCCGGCCCAACGTGACCTCCAAGCGGGCCAACGACATCGTCGACGTCGACTTCACGATCAACCGGACCACGGCGCCGCTGGGGCAGTACACCAGCGGCTTCATCACGCTGTCCGGCCCCACGCGGGTCCGCATCCCGGTGGCGGTCAAGCCGTTGTCGGTGCAGGCGCCGGCGCTGGTGACCGGCACGGGTGCCACCGGGACCAGCGACGTCGAGATCATCCCCGGCTTCACCGGTGAGCTCGACGTGACGACCTCCGGGCTTGCCAAGGGTGAGACCACCGTGGACACGGTCGACGTCAACGCCGACTACCTGTCGTGCATCACGGTGCCGGAGGGGTCGACGCTGACCCAGGTCGACGTCGACGCTGCCGATGACACGTCCGACCTGGACCTCTACCTCCTGGCGGCGGACTCGTGCGACCCGGCGACGGCGTTCGCCGTGGCCGCCCAGTCGGCGACCGGCGCGGCGGACGAGTCGATCACGGCTCCCGGCCTCCCGGCCGGGACCTACATCGTCGACATCTTCGGCTTCGCCCCCGGTGCCGACGGAGCCCCGATGGGCTTCACCCTCGACACCTACTCGGTGGACCCGGCCGCGGGGCTCGGTGCGTTCACGGCGACGCCGGACCCGGTGCCGGTCGTGACCGACACCCCGACCAGCTTCGCGGTGTCGTGGACGGGTCTCGACCCGGACGCGCGCTACCTGGGGCTCGTGGAGTACGAGGGGACCAGCGACGTCACGCTGGTGAAGGTGGACACGGGCGGCTGAGCCACGCCGCACACCCGACGGTGCCCGGGGTCCCCATGGATCCCGGGCACCGTCGCGTCGTCCCACAATTAAAAGTCAGGCTTGACTGTTTGTAGGTGGCGGGGCCATGCTGCCGAGGTGACCAGCACCGCGAGCGCCCGCGTCCCTCAGGAGGAGCGCACCCGCCTGATGCGCGCCCGCCTCCTCGACGCGACCGTCGAGTGCCTGGTCGAGCGTGGCTTCAGCGGCACCTCGACCACGCTCGTCTCCGAGCGGGCCGGGGTCAGCCGCGGGGCGCAGCTGCACCACTTCCCGACCAAGAACGACCTCGTCGTGGCCGCCGTGGAGCACCTCACCCACGTGCGCGGCGCCGAGCTCGCAACCGCGGCGCAGCGCCTGCCGCGAGGGGACCGACGTACGCGCGCGGTGCTGGGGATGCTGGGCGACCACTTCACCTCGCCGGTCTTCACCGCGGCGCTCGAGCTGTGGGTCGCGGCCCGCACGGATCCCGCGCTGCTCGCGGCCGTGGCCCCGCTCGAGCAGCGCGTCGGGCGCGAGGTGCACCGGCTCACCGTCGAGCTCCTCGGCGCCGACGAGGCGCGGCCCGGCACCCGGGAGCTCATCCAGGCGACCCTCGACCTCGTGCGCGGCCTCGGCCTCGCCGACACCATCACCGACGACGCCCGGCGCCGGGACCGGATCCTCGACCAGTGGGCCACGACCCTCGACGCCGCACTGGACGCGGCCCCTCCGACGCACGCCCCCCAGACGCACGAACAGGAGAAACCATGACCAGCCTGCTCGACGACCTCCTCGATGACCTCCGCGCCGAGGGCGACCAGCTCTTGGCCGCCGTCTCGGGGCTCGACGCGGTCGGCTGGGCCACCGCGACGCCGGCCGCCGGCTGGACGGTCGCGACCCAGGTCGCCCACCTGCTCTGGACCGACGAGACCGCCGCGGCAGCTGCGCGCTCGCTCGACGGTGGACCCGGCAAGGCCGCCTGGGACGACATCGTCCTCCAGGCGATGGCCGACCCCTCCGGCTTCGTCGACACCGGCGCCCACGAGGTCGCGCGGCTCTCGTCGACCGCCCTGCTCGCCCGGTGGGGCGCCGCCCGCGACGACCTCGCAGCAGCCCTGCGTGCCGTGCCCGCCGGGCAGAAGATGCCGTGGTTCGGCCCGCCGATGTCGCCGACCTCGATGGTGACCGCGCGCTTCATGGAGACCTGGGCTCACGCGCTCGACGTCCACGAGGCGCTCCACACCGTGCCCGAGCCGACCGACCGCATCAAGCACGTCGCCCACCTCGGCGTCCGCACCCGCGACTTCGCCTACTCCGTCCACGGCCTCACGCCCCCCGCCGAGGAGTTCCGGATCGAGCTCACGGCCCCGTCGGGAGCGGTCTGGGCCTGGGGGCCCGAGGACGCCGCGCAGACGGTGAGCGGACCGGCGTACGACTTCTGCCTGCTGGTCACCCAGCGCGTCCACCGCGACGACACGGCGCTGGAGACGACGGGCGACGACGCTGCCCACTGGCTGACCATCGCCCAGGCCTTCGCGGGTCCGGCCGGCGAGGGGCGGACTCCCCGATGACCGACGTGACCGACGTGACCGATGTCTTGAGGATCGGCAACTGCTCCGGCTTCTACGGCGACCGCCTGACCGCGATGCGGGAGATGCTCGAGGGGGGCGCGCACGGACACGGCCTGGACGTCCTCACGGGCGACTACCTGGCCGAGCTGACCATGCTGATCCTCGGCAAGGACACGATGAAGGACCCCGCGCTCGGCTATGCGCGGACCTTCGTGCGTCAGGTCGAGGAGTGCCTCGGCCTCGCCCTCGAGCGAGGCGTCACGATCGTCAGCAACGCCGGAGGCCTCAACCCCGCCGGCCTCGCCGACAAGCTGCGCGAGGTCGCCCGGGGCCTCGGCCTCGACCCGGCGATCGCCCACGTCGAGGGCGACGACCTGCGCCACCTCGCCGGCGAGCTGGGCGTCGACGGCGCGCTGACGGCCAACGCCTACCTCGGCGGCTTCGGCATCGCCCGGGCCCTCGACCAGGGCGCCGACATCGTGGTGACCGGCCGGGTCACGGACGCCTCGCTGGTGGTCGGACCCGCGATCAGCCGCTTCGGCTGGACGCCGACGTCCCACGACGAGCTGGCGGGCGCCGTCGTCGTCGGCCACGTCCTCGAGTGCGGCACGCAGGCGACGGGCGGCAACTTCTCCGGCTTCCGCACGCTGCCCCACGACGGCCGTCCGCTCGGCTTCCCGCTCGCCGAGCTCGCTGCCGACGGATCCAGCGTCATCACCAAGCACGACGGCACGGGCGGTGCGGTCACGGTCGACACCGTCACCGCCCAGCTGGTCTACGAGATCCAGACCGCCCGCTACCTCAACCCCGACGTCACCACGCACCTCGACTCGATCGAGCTCGCCCAGGCCGGACCCGACCGGGTGGCGATCAGCGGCGTGCGGGGCGAGGCCCCACCCGAGCAGCTCAAGGTCTGCGTCAACACCCTCGGTGGCTTCCGCAACTCGATGGAGTTCGTGCTGACCGGCCTCGACATCGACGCCAAGGCCGACTGGCTGCGGATGCAGCTCGAGCCGACGCTCACGGCCACCACCGTGGCCTGGACCCGCACGGCCCTGCCCGGCGCCGACGCCGACACCGAGGAGGGCGCCTCGTGCCTGCTCCGGTGCACGGTCATGGACCCCGAGTCGGGCCCGGTCGCCAAGGCGTTCACCGGCCCGGCCGTCGAGCTCGCGCTGGCGTCCTACCCCGGCTTCACGATGACCAGCCCGCCCGGTCCTCCGTCGCCCTACGGCGTCTACCGCCCGGTCTACGTCGACCGCGACCGCGTCACCCACACCGTCGTGCACGCCGACGGCTCGCGCGAGGTCGTCCCCGACCCGGTGCAGCTCGGCCCGGCCGAGGACCTGGCCGGCCAGCGGCCCTCGCCCTACCCGGCGCCGGCCGACTCGCTGACCCGGCGGATGCCGCTCGGCACCTTCGTCCACGCGCGCTCGGGCGACAAGGGCGGCGACGCCAACCTCGGGCTGTGGGTGGCCCACGACGGCTCCGACCTCTACGGGGCGCGGGTCACCTGGCTGGCCACGATGATGAGCCCGCGCAAGGTGCGCGAGCTGATCCCCGAGGCACGCGACCTCGAGGTCGAGGTCTACGTGCTGCCCAACCTGGGCGCCGTCAACATCCTCGTCCGAGGCCTCCTCGGCGAGGGCGTCGCGGCGTCCACCCGGTTCGACCCGCAGGCCAAGGGCCTGGGGGAGTGGATGCGCTCGCGCATCGTTCACATGCAGGAGGACTTGCTCTGATGGACGTCACCCAGCTCGGCGCGGAGTTCGTGCGCCGCGAGGTCGCCCCCCACCTCCAGGAGTGGGAGGACGCCGGCATCTTCCCCCGCGAGCTCTACCTCGCGGCCGCCAAGCAGGGGCTGCTCGGCATGGCCTTCCCCGAGGAGGTCGGTGGCTCCGGTGCCACGATGCTGGAGTCGCTCGAGATGCAGGAGGGGATGTTCGCCGCCGGCGCATCCAGCGGACTGATGGCGGGGCTCTTCACCAGCGGCATCGCCCTGCCCCACATCGCCGCCTCGGGCAACGCCGACCTGGTCGACCGCTTCGTGCGCCCGACGCTGGCCGGCGAGCTGATCGGGTCCCTGGCCGTGACCGAGCCGGGCGGCGGCTCCGACGTGGCCGGCATCCGCACGACCGCCGTGCGCGACGGGGAGCACTACGTCGTCAACGGCGCCAAGACCTTCATCACCAGCGGGACCCGTGCCGACTTCGTGACCACCGCCGTGCGCACCGGCGGACCCGGGCACGCCGGCATCAGCCTGCTCGTCGTCGAGCGCGGCACACCCGGCTTCACCGTGGACCGCTCGCTGCGCAAGATGGGCTGGCACTGCTCCGACACCGCCGAGCTGTCCTACGTCGACGTGCGGGTCCCGGTCACCAACCTGGTGGGCGCGGAGGACTCGGGTTTCTACCAGATCGCCGAGCAGTTCGTCGTCGAGCGCGTCGGCCTCGCGGTCCACGCCTACGGCATCGCCGGTCGCGCGCTCGAGCTCACCGCGGCCTACTGCCGCGACCGTGAGACCTTCGGCAAGCCGCTCATCAGCAACCAGGTGGTGCGCCACAAGCTCGTCGAGATGCGTCGCCAGGTGGAGGTCTCCCGGGTCTACACCCACGACGTCGCGCGACGGCACGCCGCGGGGGAAAACGTGATCGCCGAG
>NZ_JANNML010000001.1:0-2323 GCF_031397825.1 Nocardioides sp. | reverse complement strand
CGGTGGGTTCGGCGCCTGGGACGAGCACGGCGTCTACTTCGCCACCGGCCGGGCGGCGACGTCGGCAACGGTGCTGCGCCTCGCGGCCGCGGACCTGAAGCGCTGCGCCGACGCCTGGTTCCCGTTCGGGGTGCACTTCATCAACGGACTGGTGAGCACCGTGCGCCGGATCGAGGCGGGCGCGCGTCAGCGGGAGGCGCTGGTCGCGCTCGGCACGTTGGCGGCCGGGCTTCCGCACGAGCTCAACAACCCCGCGTCGGCGGCCACCCGGGCGGTCGACACGCTGGGCGAGACGTCGGAGGCCCTGCTGGGGTCGCTGCGTCACCTCGCCGAGCGCTCGATCACCGCCGAGCAGTACGTCGCGCTGGACCACCTCCGGCGGGAGCCCACCCCGACCGTCGGCGCCGACGCACTGGTGGCCGCGGACGCCGAGGACACCCTGTCGGACTGGCTGGTCGACCACGGCGTCGACCGTGAGTGGATCCTCGCGCCGACCCTGGCGGCCGCCGGGGCCGACGTCGGCTGGTGCGAGCGGGTCGAGCAGGTCCTCGGGCGGGAGTCGCTCGGACCGGGGCTGGAGTGGCTGGCGAGCTCCTTCCTCCTCGGCAGCCTGCTCACCGAGGTGAAGGACTCCACGCGCCGGATCTCCGACCTGGTCGCCACGGTGCGCTCCTACTCCCAGCTCGACCGCGCCTCGGTGCAGGACACCGACGTGACCGAGGGCCTCGACAGCACCCTGGTGATGCTCGGGCACAAGCTCGAGGGCGTCCGGGTCGTGCGCCGGTACGCCGCGGGGGTGCCCCGGATCGAGGCGATCCCCGGCGAGCTCAACCAGGTCTGGACGAACCTCGTCGACAACGCCGTCGACGCGATGGGCGGCGTCGGCACGCTGACCGTCTCGGCGTACGTCGACGAGCTCGGCAAGGTCGTGGTCGAGGTCGCCGACAGCGGACCGGGCATGCCGGCGGAGGTCCGGGCGCGCGCCTTCGAGCCGTTCTTCACCACCAAGGACGTCGGCCGGGGCACCGGCCTGGGGCTCGACATCTCCCGTCGGATCGTGGTCGAGCGCCACGCCGGGGAGATCGAGATCGACTCCACCGCGGGCGGCACCGTGCTGCGGGTGAGGCTTCCCCTCCGGTCGGCGAGGGGCGGAGCGGACGCTCAGTGAGACGGGGCGCTTGAGGCGTCACGTTCCGGGGACCATCGGCGCATGCGCTCCTTCTCGTGCCGCGGCTGCGGCCAGACCCTCTACTTCGAGAACTCCGTCTGCGTCGCCTGCGACGCGGCCGTCGGCTACTCCCGCACCGAGCGCGACATGCTGCTGCTGGGCGACGCGTTCACGCCCTGCGTCAACCTCGACCTCAACGGCTGCAACTGGATCCCCGACGTCGCTGGCGAGCAGTGCTTCGCCTGCTCGCTGACGCGGACCCGTCCGGCCGACGACGACCTCGAGGGGCTGCCGCAGTACTACCGCGCCGAGCAGGCCAAGCGCCGCCTGGTCTACGAGCTCGACGGGCTCGGGCTGCCGCTCGTGCCGCGCGACGAGGCGACCGGGAAGGGCATCACCTTCGACCTGCTCTCCAGCGTCGAGGAGAACGTCGTCACCGGCCACGCCGACGGCGTCATCACCCTCGACCTCGCCGAGGGCGACACGGTCCACCGCGAGAAGGTGAAGGAGAGCCTCGGCGAGGCCTACCGGACCCTGCTGGGCCACTTCCGCCACGAGATCGGCCACTACTACTGGCAGGTCCTGGTCGACGACCGCGACGGCAACGAGGCGTGCCGCGAGGTGTTCGGCGACGAGACCTTGGACTACCAGGGCGAGATCGACCGCCACTACGCCGAGGGTCCGCCGGCCGACTGGGAGCAGCGCTACGTCTCGGCGTACGCCACGATGCACCCGTGGGAGGACTTCGCGGAGACCTTCGCGCACGTCCTGCACATCACCGACGCCCTCGACACCGCGCACGCCTTCGGTCTGACCGTCGACCCCAACGTCGCCGTACGCCGCTTCTCCGACGTCGTGGTCGGCACCTGGATGCCGCTGGCCATCGCGCTGAACCAGCTGAACCGATCGCTGGGCGAGGGCGACCTCTACCCGTTCGTGCTGGCGCCGGCCGTCATCGACAAGCTGGAGTGGGTCAATGCCCTGGTGCGGGGGGCTGGATCTCCGACGTGAGGGCGGAGGTGGCCTCGGTGAGCGCGCCCAGCGCGCGGTCGATCGTGGCCACCTCGTCGTCGCTGAAGTCGGCCAGCGCCTCGCGCATGCGCTGAGCCAGCGGCTGGAAGAACTCCCCCGACAGGGTGCGCGCCTCCTCGCTCA
>NZ_JANNML010000227.1:0-39810 GCF_031397825.1 Nocardioides sp. | reverse complement strand
GCGCGACCCCCCACGCCACGGCGATCAGCGCCGCCATGACGAGGAACACCAGGAAGAGCTGGGGGCCGCTCCGACCGGGCTGCGAGGTGGTCATCGGCGGGTCACGGAGCAGGGTCGGGGTCGTCGTCGAACGCCGGCAGGCCGTCGATGCTGGTGCGGTTCTTGAGGCGGCGGTAGTCGCGCACCCCGTCGGCGCCGCAACGCTCCATGGTGGGGGTGAGCAGGTCTCGCTCGGCGTCGAGGGACAGCAGCGGCAGCGAGTAGCCGCACGAGTCGCTGACCCGCTCGACGTCGACGACGATCACGGCACGAGCGGCGGCGTTGGGCGAGAAGCGCGCTGCCCAGGCGGCGAAGTCGTCGTCGTAGAGCCCCACGACCCGGCCCGTGCCGTGCAGCCGCACGATGTTGGGCTCCCGGTCGAAGGAGCAGAACATCACGGTGATCCGGCCGTTCTGCCGGACGTGGGCGATCGTCTCGGCACCGCTGGCGGTGAGGTCGAGGTAGGCGACGGTGCGCTCGTCGACGACCACGAAGGTGTCGCCGAGCCCCTTGGGCGAGACGTTGACGTGGCCGGCGTCACCCGAGGGAGCCGTCGCCACGAAGAACACCGGCTGCGCCTCGATGAAGCTGCGCAGCCGTCCGTCCAGGGCCTCGTGGACCTTGCCCACCCGGTCAGCTCGTGACGGCGCCGTGGGCCGCGGACTGCACGACCTTGGCGTACTTGCCGAGCACGCCGCGGGTGTACTTCGGGGGCAGCGGCTCCCAGCCGACCTTGCGGGCCTCCCAGTCCTCGGACGAGCCGTCGATCTCCACGTCGAGGGTGCGGTTGAGGACGTCGAGGGTGATCTGGTCGCCGTCACGCACGAACGCGATGGGGCCGCCGTCGACGGCCTCGGGGGCGACGTGGCCGACGCAGAGGCCGGTCGTGCCGCCGGAGAACCGGCCGTCGGTCAGCAGCAGCACGTCCTTGCCGAGGCCGGCGCCCTTGATGGCACCGGTGATCGCGAGCATCTCGCGCATCCCGGGCCCGCCCTTGGGGCCCTCGTAGCGGATGACCACGACGTCCTTCGGCTTGATCTCACCGGCGGCGAGCGCGTCCATCGCCTTGCGCTCGCCGTCGAAGACGCGGGCGGTGCCGGTGAAGACCGAGTCGTCGAAGCCGGCCGACTTGACCACGGCGCCGTCGGGGGCCAGCGAGCCCTTGAGGATGGTGAGACCACCGGTCTGGTGGATCGGGCGCTCCATGGTGCGGATGACCTCGTCGTCGACGGCAGGGGGCGCGATGTCGGCGAGGTTCTCCGCGAGCGTCTTGCCGGTCACGGTCAGGCAGTCGCCGTGCATGAGGCCGGCGTCGAGCAGCGCCTTCATGACCATCGGGATGCCGCCGACCTTGTCGACGTCGTTCATGACGTACTTGCCGAAGGGCTTGAGGTCGCCGAGGTGCGGGACCTTGTCGCCGACCCGGTTGAAGTCGTCGAGGGTCAGGTCGACCTCGGCCTCGCGGGCGATCGCGAGCAGGTGCAGCACGGCGTTGGTCGAGCCGCCGAGGGCCATCACGACGGTGATGGCGTTCTCGAAGGCCTCCTTGGTCATGATCTGGCGCGCGGTGATGCCGCGGCGCAGCAGCTCGACGACGGCCTCGCCCGAGCGGTGGGCGAAGCCGTCACGGCGGCGGTCGACGGCCGGCGGGGCGGCAGAGCCGGGCAGGGACATGCCGAGGGCCTCGCCGACGGCGGCCATCGTGTTGGCGGTGTACATCCCGCCGCAGGCACCCTCGCCGGGGCAGATGGCCCGCTCGATCTTGTCGACCTGCTCTCGGCTCATCTTGCCGGCCAGGCACGCACCGACGGCCTCGAAGGCGTCGATGATCGTGACGTCCTTGCCGTCGACCTGGCCGGGCATGATCGAGCCGGCGTAGAGGAAGACGCTGGACAGGTCGAGGCGCGCGGCAGCCATCAGCATCCCGGGCAGCGACTTGTCGCAGCCGGCGAGCAGCACGGAGCCGTCGAGGCGCTCGGCCATCATCACGGTCTCGACCGAGTCGGCGATGACCTCGCGCGACACCAGCGAGAAGTGCATGCCCTCATGGCCCATGGAGATGCCGTCGGAGACCGAGATGGTCGCGAACTCCAGCGGGTAGCCGCCGGCCGCGTGCACGCCGTTCTTGACGGCCTTGGCGAGCCGGTCGAGCGAGAGGTTGCAGGGCGTGATCTCGTTCCAGCTGGACGCCACGCCGATCTGGGGCTTCACCCAGTCGTCGTCCCCCATGCCGACCGCGCGCAGCATGCCGCGCGACGCGGTCGCCTCGAGCCCGTCGGTGACGGCCCGCGACCGGGGCTTCAGGTCGAACTCCTGCTCGCTCTTCCGGGGGTCCTGGGGGGCGTCGTCACTCATGGGGACGAGCCTAACGGCGGCGGTCGTCACACCGACGCCGCATCTCAGCCTCCGCGGCCCTAGCCTTGACGCATGACCTCTGCACAGCCCGTGTCCTCGTCGGTCGCCTGGGGCGACTACGACGCGATCCTGTTCGACCTCGACGGTGTGGTGACGCCCACCGCCGAGGTCCACATGCGCGCCTGGGCGGAGATGTTCAACGCCTTCCTGACGGCCTTCGACGGTGCCGGTGACACGTCGCCGTACGCCGACGCGGACTACTTCGCCCACGTCGACGGCAAGCCCCGCTACGAGGGCGTCGCCGACTTCCTGGCCTCACGCGGCATCGAGCTGCCCGAGGGGAGCGACGACGACCCCGGCACCGAGCAGACGGTCAAGGGACTCGGCAACCGCAAGAACGACGCGTTCAACGAGGTCCTCGAGCGCGACGGTGTGACCGCCTACCCGGGCTCGGTGGCCCTGCTCGACCACCTGCGCGACCTCGGCAAGCCCCTCGCCGTCGTCTCCTCGTCGGCCAACGCCCCCGCCGTGCTGGCGGCCGCCGGCCTCGCCGACCGCTTCGTCACCGTCGTCGACGGGCGGGTGGCCAAGGAGCTGGGCCTGCCGGGCAAGCCGGCGCCCGACACGTTCCTGCACGCCGCCGAGGTGCTGGGGGCGACCCACGCGACCTCGGTCGTGCTGGAGGACGCCGTCTCCGGCGTCAAGGCCGGACGCGCCGGTGGCTTCGTGCTGGTCATCGGGGTCGACCGCGGCGCCGGCGTGCAGACCCTGACCGACGCCGGCGCCGACCTGGTCGTGCCGGACCTCGCCGACACCCTCCCCCGGGACAGGGCACGAGGATGAGCGTCCGCGACCTGACCACCGACCCCCTCGACCGCGGCCGCGTCCCCGCCGATCCCTGGCGCCTGGTGGAGTGCACCCACAACGCCGAGGACCTCGGCGTCACCGAGACCCTCTTCACGGTCGCCAACGGCTACCTCGGCATGCGCGGCAACCCCGAGGAGGGACGCGACGCCTATGCCCATGGCACCTTCGTCAACGGCTTCCACGAGACCTGGCCGATCCGGCACGCCGAGTCGGCCTACGGCTTCGCGCGCACCGGCCAGACGATCGTCAACGTCCCCGACGCCAAGCTCCTCAAGGTCTACGTCGACGACGAGCCGCTGACGCTCGGCACCGCCGACATCGAGCACTACGAGCGCAGCCTGGACTTCCGCGACGGCGTCCTGCGCCGCTGCCTGGTGTGGCGCACGCCGTCCGGAAAGCGGGTCAAGGTCGAGACGACGCGCATGGTCTCGATGACCCAGCGCCACCTCGCGGTCCTGACGCTCGAGGTCACGATGCTCGAGGGCGACGCCCCGATCGTGATCTCCTCGCAGCTGCTCAACCGGCAGGACGGGACCGATGAGTACTACGCGCCCGAGTCGTCCATGGGCGAGGGGATGAACGACCCGCGCAAGGCGGCTGCGTTCGAGGGCCGGGTGCTGCTCCCCCGGGTCCACTACGCCCGCGACGACCGGATGATGCTGGGCTACCGCTGCGCCAACTCGTTGATGACGATCGCGGTCGCCGCCGACCACCGGCTCGAGACCGACGACGAGCACGAGCACATCCTGCGCGACGACGAGGACCTCACCAAGATGGTCTTCCGCATCGAGGCCAGCGAGGGCCGCACCGTCCGGCTCCAGAAGATGGTGGCCTACCACTCCTCGCGCGGCGTCCCCGTCCGTGAGCTCTCCGACCGCTGCGACCGCACCCTCGACCGGGCCTCCCGCCACGGGGTCGAGCACTACCACGCCGAGCAGCGGGCCTGGTACGACCGTTTCTGGGCGGCCACCGACGTCGAGGTCGACGGCGACGACGCGCGGCAGCAGGCGATCCGCTTCAACATCTTCAGCCTCGCCCAGGCCAGCGCGCGCGCCGACCAGCAGGGCGTCCCGGCCAAGGGCGTCACGGGCTCGGGCTACGAGGGTCACTACTTCTGGGACTCCGAGGTCTACGTCGCCCCGTTCCTGAGCTTCACCCAGCCCGACGTGGCCCGCAACCTGCTCCACTTCCGCACCCGGATGCTGCCGGCCGCTCGGGCCCGGGCCCGCGAGATGGCGCAGAGCGGTGCGCTCTTCCCCTGGCGCACCATCAACGGCGAGGAGGCCTCGGCCTACTACGCCGCGGGCAGCGCCCAGGTCCACATCGATGCCGACATCGCCTACGCCCTCATGCAGTACGTCGGGGCCACCGGCGACGTGGGCTTCCTCGTGCGCGACGGCGTCGACCTGCTCGTCGAGACCTCCCGGATGTGGGCCGAGCTCGGCTTCTGGCGCAGCAACGGTGAACGCTCCTTCCACATCCACGGCGTCACCGGGCCCGACGAGTACACGACGGTCGTCAACAACAACCTCTTCACCAACGTGATGGCCCGTTACAACCTCGAGCAGGCCGTCGCCGCCGTCGAGCGGATCGAGCGCGACCATCCGACCGAGCACGCCCAGCTCGTGCACCGCCTCGGGCTCACCGACGAGGAGGTCGACGAGTGGCGCGCCTGCGCCGAGGGCATGGCGATCCCCTTCGACGAGGGTCTCGGCATCCACCCGCAGGACGACTTCTTCCTCGACCGCGAGGTGTGGGACCTGTCCCAGACCCCCGACGAGCTGCGCCCGCTGCTGCTGCACTACCACCCGCTGGTCATCTACCGGTTCCAGGTGCTCAAGCAGGCCGACGTCGTGCTCGCGCTCTTCCTCCAGGGCGACCGCTTCACCCAGGAGGAGAAGCGCGCCGACTTCGAGTACTACGACCCGATCACCACCGGCGACTCCACGCTGTCCGCGGTGGTGCAGTCGATCATCGCCGCCGAGGTGGGCTACCACGAGGTCGCAGCGAAGTACTTCTCGCAGGCCCTCTACGTCGACCTGGCCAACCTGCACGACAACACCGTCGACGGGCTGCACATCGCCTCCGCCGGTGGGGTGTGGAGCGCGCTGGTCTTCGGCTTCGCGGGCATGCGTGACCGGGGCGGCGCGCTGTCCTTCGACCCGCGCCTGCCCGTCGGGTGGCCGTCACTGCGGTTCCCGGTGAAGTGGCGCGGCACCCAGCTGCGCGTCGAGCTGACTGAGACCCACCTGTCGATCACGGCGGAGCCGGGCGACGAGGTGCGCCTCGTCGTGCGCGGCACCGAGCACACGGTCTCCGCGAGCACCCCCCTGTCGATCGCCCTCGACGGCCACGGCGAGCGCATCGACGGCATGCTCGGCGACCGTCCGCTGGTGGGCGGCACCCGCGCCGACGGCACCCAGATCACCGCCGGCGTGCCCGAGGCGATCGACTTCGACGAGGTCGTCTTCAGCGACCAACCGCTCCACCACGACCCCTACGGCGTGCCGCACGTCCCGGGTGACTGAGCGGCTGCCGGGAGGCGCGGGACGTCATACGGAGGGTGGAGGCGACTCCACGTCTCGTATGACGTCGCGTGCCTGATCGCTGGGGCGTTCGCGCTCAGAACGACGCAGCCCGCACGACCATGACGTCCGGCAGGTTGTCGACCGCCTTGGTCCATGACTCCCCCGCGTCGGGAGAGACCCAGACGGCGCCGTTGCGCGCCCCGACGTACAGACCGGCGGAGGCGTGGTCGTCGGCGGTCATGGCGTCGCGCATGACCCCGACGAAGAAGTAGTCGGGCAGGCCGTCACCGAGCTCGGTCCAGGTGTCGCCGGCGTCCTGCGAGCGCCAGACGCGGGCGCGGCCGCCGGTGGGGTAACGGCCCTCGCCGGCGTTGAGGGGGAAGACGAAGACGGTGTCCGGGTCGTGGGGGTGGACGACGACCGGGAAGCCGAAGTCGGCCGGGAGGCCTTCGGCGATCGACTGCCAGGACCGGCCCTCGTCGTCGGAGCGGTAGACGCCGCCGTGGTTCTGGAGGTACAGCCGCTCGGGCCGTGCCGGATGGCGGGTGACCTTGTGCACGCACTGGCCGAACTCGGGGTACTGCTGGCCCTCGGGGAGGAACTCCGCCCGGATCCCCTGGTTGCGCGCGGTCCAGGAGCCGCCGCCGTCGGTGGTCTGGTAGACGCCGCCGGTGGAGATGGCGACGGTCACGGACGCCGGGTCGGTCGGGTGCGGCAGGATCGTGTGGAAGGCCTGGCCACCGAAGCCGGCGCCCCACTCGGGCTTCTGCGGGTGACGCCAGAGCGCCTCCTCGAGGGCGAAGTGCTCGCCGTTGTCGGTGGAGCGCCAGACCGCCCCGGGCTCGGTGCCGGCGTAGACGACCCCGGGCTCGATGCCCGGCACGAGCTGCCAGACGCGCTCGACGGACGCATCGGAGCCCTCCGGGAAGCGGATGGCGCCGCCCGGGGTCTCCTGCCAGGTGCGCCCCAGGTCGTCGGACCAGCGCACCTGCGGGCCGAGCCAGCTCGACGAGGCGCCGGCGAAGATCCGCGGCGCCGGCCCACGCTTGTCGACCAGGCAGGAGTAGACCTCCTCCATGTCGTGGTGAGGACCGGTGAAGTCCCAGTCCTGCCGCGCCTGGTCGGACGTGCCCACCCACAGGCCCTTGCGGGTCCCGACCATCAACACCGTGCGCGCCGCCGTGTCGTCCGTGCCCATCGAGTCGCTCCTCTGTCCGTCCTGCCGTCGGTCCTGCGACCACTGTCTCCTAGATTGACCCGGTGACCACGCAGAAGTCATCGGCCCCGATGGTCTCCCCCGTGGTCTCCCCGATCTGGCTGGTCCTGGTCGGCATCCTCTCGGTCCAGCTCGGCGCCGGTGTCGCCAAGAGCCTCTTCGACGAGGTCTCCCCCACCACGCTCGTGTGGCTGCGCCTCGTCACCAGTGCGATCGTGCTCGCGGTGATCGCCCGCCCGGCTCTCCGCGGCCGCTCGCGGGCCGACTGGTGGGTGGTGCTCGGCTTCGGGCTGAGCCTCGGGGTGATGAACTGGGCGATCTACCAGGCCTTCGCACGGATCCCCCTGGGCATCGCGGTCACGATCGAGTTCGTCGGGCCGCTCACCCTGGCCGTGCTCGGGTCCCGCCGGGTCCGCGACCTGCTGTGGGTGGCCCTGGCCGCCGTCGGGGTGCTGCTGCTGGGCTTCGAGCGGGTCGACCTCGACCTCGTGGGCGTGCTCCTCGCGCTGGTCGCGGGGGCCGCGTGGGCGTCGTACATCCTGCTCGCGAAGTCGACCGGGGAGCGGTGGCCGGGCATCGACGGGCTGGCGGTCGCCAGCGTGGTGGCGACCCTGATGCTCACGCCGTTCGCCGTGCACGCGGGCGGCGACGTGCTGGGCGACCCGCGGATCCTGCTGCTCGGTGCGGCGATCGGGCTGCTCAGCTCGGTGATCCCCTACACCTGCGAGCTGGTCGCGCTGCGCTCCCTGCGCCCGGCCGTCTTCGGGATCCTGATGAGCCTGGAGCCGGCAGCCGCGGCGCTGGCCGGGCTCCTCGTGCTGGGAGAGGTCCTCTCGCCGGTCCAGCTGGTCGCGATGGCGTGCGTCGTCGTCGCCAGCATCGGGGCCACCCGGTCGCGGTCGACGATCGCCCAGCCGGTCCCGGACTGAGCTCCGGCGGGACGCGGCGTCTCGCCGTTCGGGATCGTGTGAGGAGTTCATGTAGATGTCACGTCGCTGAGACGGCGTGGCCCCGGGCCGGGGATAACGTCGGGCCCACGCACTCACAACCCCCGGAGTCGTCGATGCTGTCCCACCTCGCCCCACCCGTCCTCGTCGAGGCCGTCCAGCGCTGGGCCGTCGAGTCCCAGCACCGCGCCCGTCGCAACGCGATGCTCGCCACCACCGACTGCGTGCAACGCAGGATCGAGCGCGAGTCCGTCGAGGACTTCTTCTCCGAGCGCTACCCCAGTCGCTACCCGGCCCGCCGCCCCGCCGAGCAGCCCCGCGACGCCGTGAGGCCTGACACGCTCCGACGATCTCAGGGCTGACTCGGGCACAATCTGGGTCATGACGACCTCCGCAGCCCGGACCGCAGCCGTCGCGTCCGTCTCGTTCCACGACGTGCTCTCCGACGACGGCACCGTCCTGCGGGCCTGGACCAACGATCCGGCAGGTCGCATCGACGGCCCCACCGTGGTCCTGTGCAACGGGCTCGGCACCAACGCCTACGCCTGGCCCGCGCTGCTGGACCCGGACTGCGACGTCCGCGTCGTCTCGTGGAACCACCGTGGCGTCGGCGGATCCGACCGTCCCGCCGACCCCAGCCACGTCGAGATCGAGCACTTCGTCGAGGACGGGCTCTCGGTCATGGACCACTTCGGCATCGACAAGGCCGTGCTCATGGGCTGGTCGATGGGCGTGAACACCATGTTCGAGCTCGCCGTGCGCCACCCCGAGCGCGTGCGCGGCCTCTTCGCGGTCGCCGGCGTGCCCGGCGACACCTTCGCCACGATGCTCGCCCCCCTGAGGCTGCCCCGACCGGTCGCCCGCGCGATCACGGTCAACCTGTCCCGCGCGATGAGCCTCGGCGGCCGGGCCCTCACCCCGATCGCCGCGCGGCTGCCGATCGGCCCGCGGACGATCGACCTGCTGTCCCACACCGGCTTCATGTTCCCCGTCAAGGACGTCGAGCTCGCCGCCGAGGCGGTGCGCGAGTTCCTCACCACCCCGCTCGACTGGTACTTCCACCTGGCCCTCAGCACCTCGCGACACGCCCGCGTGTCCCTGAGCCGCGTCACGGTGCCCTGCGCCTTCGTCGCCGGGTCCTGGGACATCCTGGCCGGCGCCCGCGACATGGCGAGCGCGGCGGCGCGGCTCGAGGACGCGACGTACGTCGAGCTCCGCGGCACGCACTTCATCGCCATGGAGCAACCCGAGGTCGTGCACGACCTGCTGCTCGAGTTCATCGCCCGGGTGGGCTGATGCGGATCTCTCGGGGGTCGGCTGCCGCTGCTCTCGCAGCGGGGGCGCTGCTGCTGGCCGGCTGCGGCCAGGGCGGCAACGAGAGCACCCTGACCATCACCGGCACGGCGCCCGCCTCGCCGTCGGAGTCCGGCTCACCGTCGTCCTCGGCAACGGGGTCCGCCTCGGCGTCGGCCTCGGCGACGCCGTCCTCGGAGCCGGCCGCGCCGGACGGATCGCCCGAGGTCGTCGAGGAGATCGCGACCGGCCTCGAGGCGCCGTGGGGCCTGGGCTTCCTCCCCGACGGCGACGCGATCGTCACCGAGCGCGACACGCAGCGGGTGCTGCTGGTCAGTGGTGACGACTACGCCGTGACCGAGCTCGGCACCCTCGACGTCGCCGCACCGCAGGGCGAGGCCGGGCTGCTCGGGGTGGCGATCTCGCCCGACTTCGCGCAGGACCGCTTCGTCTACTTCTACGCCAGCACCACGAGCGACAACCGGATCGTGCGTGCGACGCTGCGCGGCGAACGGCTCGGCGAGCCGACCCCGATCTTCACCGGCATCCCCAACGGCTACATCCACGACGGCGGGCGCCTGGAGTTCGGCCCCGACGGGATGCTCTACGTCTCCACCGGCGAGACCGGCGAGCCCTCGCTCGCGCAGCAGCGCGACAGCCTCGGCGGCAAGGTCCTGCGCCTCACCCCGGCCGGCAAGCCGGCTCCCGGCAACCCCTTCGGCACGGCCGTGTGGTCGTGGGGCCACCGCAACGTCCAGGGCCTCGCCTTCGACGACGCGGACCGGCTGTGGGCCTCGGAGTTCGGCCAGGACACCTTCGACGAGCTCAACCGGATCGACGAGGGCGCCAACTACGGCTGGCCCGCCGTCGAGGGCAAGGGCGGCAGGTCCCAGGGCTTCGTCGACCCCCAGCAGGTGTGGGACACCGACGACGCCTCCCCCTCGGGCCTGGCCTTCCTCGACGGCTACCTCTGGATGGCGGCCCTCAAGGGCGAGCGGCTGTGGCGGGTGCGCGTCGAGGGCGACCGCGCGGTCGACGCCACGCCGTTCTTCGTCGGCGACTACGGCCGCATGCGCACCGTCGCCGCCACCGACGACGGGATGCTGTGGGTCATGACCAGCAACCGCGACACCCGCGGCGAGCCCGGTCCCGGCGACGACAAGATCCTGCTCGTCAGGCCCTGACGGCAGGCTCGTCGGCCACCCCGACGACCAACGCCCGCTTGGCGGCGCGGCGCAGCGTGGTGAGCACGGCCGGGCCGAGCAGCACCAGCGCGGCCGCGGTGGTGATCGCGCGACCGGTGTCGAAGCTGCCGGTGGAGGTGATCAGCGTGTAGACGAGGAACGTCTGGAGGTTGTCGAGCAGCGGGGCACCGGGCACGTAGGCCAGCGAGCCCTCGTGTCCGGGCACCTGCACCCCGAGCAGGAACGGCCAACCGGAGAGGTTCATCAGCAGGCCGAAGAGATAGGCCGCGACGACCCCGTAGACCACGAGCATCGCGACCTCCGCACGACCGGTGACGCGCCGCGGCAGCAGGCCCGCACCCATCCCTACCCAGGCGGCGATGATCATCTGGAAGGGCAGCCACGGCCCGACGCCCGCGGTCATCAGCGCGGAGGCGAAGAGCGAGGTCACGCCGAGCACGAAGCCGAAGCCGGCGCCGAAGACCCGCCCCCCGAGGATCAGCAGGAAGAAGACCAGCTCCACCCCGGCGGTCCCGGCCGAGAGCATCCGCAGCACGGCGTTCATCGCGCTGAGGACCCCGAGGATCGCCAGCACCCGCGCGTCCATCCCGCCCTCGCTCAGCTCGGCCAGCACGACCGCGATCACGACGGGCAGCAGCGCGAGGAAGAGGAAGGGCGGGTCGATGCGCGCGTCGTCGGGCACCTGCAGCAGCAGCGGCCACAGCAGCATCATCAGCCCGCCGAGCGAGGCGACGGTGAGGACGGCGGCGGACCGCAGCGAGAGGGGTACGGCGACCGGGGTGGTCGTGCGGACGGCGCTCACGCGGTCCTCGCCGCCAGCGCCGCGACCACCTCGTCAGCGCGCAGCCACGGCGCACCGAGCACCTTCATCACCTGCGGCGCGAAGGCGGGCGACTCGGCGACCACCCGTCGTACGGGACCGGCGGAGACGACCTCGCCCTCGGACATGACGACGACCTCGTCGGCGGCCTGGGCGGTGAACTCCACGTCGTGGGTCGCGACGAGCACGGCGTGCCCGTCGTCGGCGAGCTGGCGCAGCATGCCGGCCAGGGCCCGCTTGGCGGCGTAGTCGAGCCCGCGGGTCGGTTCGTCGAGGAGCACCACGTGGGGTCGGGCGACGAGGACCAGCGCCAGGGCGAGCGCCAGGCGCTGTCCCTCGGAGAGGTCGCGGGGGTGCTGGTCTCCGGGGATGCCGGGCACGAGGCGGTCGAGGACCGCGCGGGTGCCCTCGCCACCGGCGGCGCACTCCTCGTCGACGGTCTCGAGGTAGAGCAGGTCGGCCGAGCTCTGGGGAAGCAGCCCGACGACGTTGCGACGCTGGGACGGCTCGAGCCGGGCGGGGTCGGAGCCGCGCGAGGCGACGACGCCGTGGGCGCGCTTGCCGGTGCCCTGGAGCGCCCAGAGCAGGGAGGACTTGCCGCAGCCGTTGCGGCCCATCAGCGCGGTGACGCGCCCCTCGCCGAGGGTGAGGTCGAGCTCGCGCACGGCGACGGTGCGGCCGTGCGTGACGGTGACGCCCCGCGCGGTCAGCGCCTCGGGAGCGTCGGGCAGGACCTCCTGCACCGGCGGCGCGAGATCGAGCGTGCGGGCCGAGCGGCGCGCCTCGCGGACCGTCAGCGGCAGCGGGCTCCACCCGGCGGCGCGGCCGAGCTCGACGATCGGGGGGACGACGGGCGAGTGGGCCAGCAGCTCGGCCGGCGTGCCGACCTGCACGCGGGCATCGCCGGTGAGCAGGCACATCCGGTCGGCGAACGGCACGACCCGTTCGAGGCGGTGCTCGGCGACGAGCACCGAGACGCCGAGGTCGTGGACCAGGCGGGTGAGGGTGGCGAGCACGTCCTCGGCGGCGGTCGGGTCGAGGGCGGAGGTGGGCTCGTCGAGGACGAGCAGGCGCGGGTGGGTGGTGAGGACGGAGCCGATCGCGACGCGCTGCTGCTGCCCGCCCGAGAGGGTGCGCAGGTCGCGCTGGCGCAGGTCGGCGATGCCGAGCAGGTCGAGGGTCTCCTCGACGCGGCGGCGCATCGCGTCTGGTGCGAGGCCGAGCTGCTCCATGCCGTAGGCGAGCTCCTCCTCGACGGTGTCGGTGACGAAGCCCGCGGCGGGGTCCTGACCGACGTAGCCGATCACGTGGGCCCGGTCGCGCGGAGGTGTGCGCAGGATGCTGGTCCCGTCGAGCAGCAGGTCGCCGCGCAGGGTGCCGCCGCTGAAGCGCGGCACCAGGCCGGTGACGACACCGAGCAGCGTCGACTTGCCGACGCCGGTCGGGCCGGAGACCAGCATCAGCTCGCCCTCCTCGATCGTCAGGTCGACGTCGCTGAGCACCGGCTGGTCGTCGTAGGAGACGGAGATGCCGCGCAGCTCGATCATGCGAGCACCTCCCGCGGGGGTGGGGCGGCCACACCGGCGAGGGCGCCCACGAGCACGCCGAGCAGGGCGACCAGCGAGATCTGCGGGGCGGCGGAGAGGTCGGGGTAGGCGATCAGCAGCTGGTGCCCGTTGACCCACCAGCCGACGGCCCCGACAGCCAGCCCGGACGCCACGATGGCCAGCTCGGGCCAGCGCCAGCGGTCGGGGCGGTAGCGCGTGCGCTCCACCCGGCGTCCGGCGCTCACCAGCCCGGCGACGGCCACCACGATCCCGAGGGCCAGCATCGGGAGCGCGAGGTAGCGCGGGGCGGTCAGGTCGAGCGTGGCGTAGACCCCGACGCACACGCCGCAGAGGCCCGCGAGCATCAGGGCACCCGTCGTACGACGCTGGGCGGGGGTGAGCCCACCGGCTCGGCCGTAGCCCCGGGTGTCCATCCCGGCCGCGAGGGCGAGGGAGCGCTCGAGGGCGTCCTCCATGACGGGTACGACGAACCGGCGCAACCGTCGCACGCGTCCCGTCTCGCCCCCGCGCAGCGCCTGGGCAGCGCGCACCCGGCGCACGCTGTCGGCGAACTGAGGGAGCACGGTGACGGCGACCACGAGGGCGGTCCCGACCTCGTAGAGCGCCGGCGGCACCGAGCGCAGCAGCCGCTTGGGGTTGGCCAGCGCGTTGGCGGCGCCGATGCAGATGACGATCGTGGCGAGCCGTAGTCCGTCGTAGAGCCCGGCGAGCAGCGACTCCTGCGTGACGGGCCCGAGCAGGGTGATGCCCAGGACCCAGTCGGGCAGGGGGAGCTGCGGCAGGTCGAGGATCACGGTGCCGGGATAGGTGCCGGCGAAGACCAGGCGGAAGACGACCCGCAGCACCACGATGGCGATGCCGAGGTAGACGTAGAGCCGGAACGACCGCCCCCACGGCTGGTCCGAGCGACGAGCCATGACGACCGTGCTCGCAACCCCGATGAGGAGCAGCAGGACCAGCGGGTTGGTCGTGAGCGACGCCGCCGTGGCGAGACCGATCGCCCACAGCCACCAGGCCACGGGGTGCACGTCGCGCGGGAGCCGGGCTCCGGCGACGCTCGGTCGCGTCAGGGTCAGGGTCAGGGCGCTCACGGGCCGGTCTGCCTCCTGCGGAGCAGGAAGACGACGCCGGCGACCGTGAAGAGCACCACGATCAGCGCCGGGGCGACGTAGGCGGGCAGGCCGTCGTCGTCGGCGTCGGCCGCCGTGGGCGAGACCGGGTCGTCGGAGAACGGGACATCCGTCGACTCGTCGGCAGGGTCGTCGCTCGGCGAGGCCGACGGGGCGGTGCTGGTCGACGGGTCGCCCGACGCGGTCGGGGTGCCGGACTCGCCCGGCTCGCCCGGCTCGCCCGGCTCGTCCGGCTCGCCGGTCGGAGACGCCGAGGGCGAGGCCGACGAGGCCCCGGGCGAGGTGCTGCCCGACGCGGGAGCGCCGGTGGGGGCCGGACCGGATGCCGAACCGGTGCTGCCGCCGCTGGTGCCACCGCCGGTGCCGCCGCCTCCACCGTCGCCGGCTGGCGGCTGCGAGGGCTCGGCCGTCGGTGTGGGCGCCGGCGTCGGGCTGGGCTCGGCGTGCGCGGCCGGGGTGTAGCTCGGCTCGGCGTCGCCGCCGCTCTCGTCCCACGAGAACGCGACGTAGCCCCCGTCGGGGATGGTCAGCGACGAGGCACCGAGGCTGGAGTAGACCCAGGCACCACCCTCGCCGTCGGTCCACCACAGGCCCCAGTAGGCGCTGGCGGGAGAGGTGTTGATGCACGGGTCCTCGGCCGGCACGCCGGACACCCGGCACACGAAGCCGGGCTGGCGCTGGGCGTAGGTCAGCGGGTGACCCGCCGACGGGAACAGCGCGGAGGCCTTCTGGCCACCGCCTCCCGAGACGCAGCCCGAGGACACTCCCCCGCCGAGCTGGTTGAAGTCGACGACGACCGTCACACCGCTCGCGCTGGAGCACCCGGCCGCCACGGCGGGAGCAGGAGTGCCGACCCCGACCGCCGCCGCCACGAGGGCGGCGGCGGCCAGGAACCGTCCGGGAGCGTGGTGGCGTCGCACGGTCAGCGGACGACGGTGATCGTCGTGGTGTTGGTGCGGTTGGCGAACTCGCCGACGACCTTGACGGTCGCCTTGCCGAGGTTGCCCGTGACCTTGAAGCGCTTGGTCAGGACACCCTCCGCGTTGGCGGTCCCAGCGGCGACGGGCTTGCCGCGCAGGAAGACCCGCACCGACTCTCCGCGCACCAGACCGGTGACCTTCACCGAGTTGAAGGCACCACGGACGACCTGCGCCTTGGCGACGGTGAGACCGAGCTTCTTGGCGCCGAGGACCTGGAACGTCGCGGAGCCGACCGTGGCCGCCCCGGAGCGAAGGACGA
The DNA here is from genome assembly GCF_031397825.1 of Nocardioides sp. Classification (GTDB taxonomy): domain Bacteria; phylum Actinomycetota; class Actinomycetes; order Propionibacteriales; family Nocardioidaceae; genus Nocardioides. Next base: position 24,603 of record NZ_JANNML010000227.1, on the reverse strand, counting down.
AGGTGCGAAGCGCCGTGCCGGCGGGCAGCGCGACGCGCGCGACGGCCTGCCCGTTGGAGCGAGCTGCCGTGCGCGCGGCCACCTCTGCGCCGCGGGTGACGCACACCGTGTCGCCGGGGGCGATGCCGCCACCCGACACGACCGAGACTGAGCGACCAGCCTGCTGGAAGAACGCCTGGTCCGGCACCGTGAGAGGTCCTGTGCCCTCTGCTGGCGCCCACAGCAGACCCGGCAGCGCCTGGGCGGAGGCCCGGCGGAACTGGTCCTCGGTGGCGTCGGTGATGCCCTCGCCGCGCGCGGTCGTGCGCGCAGCTGCGTCGTAGGCGACCGCACCGTTGTCGGGGGTGAGGCCCGAGGCGCACGGGGCGATGTCGTCGGCCTGGAGGCCGCGCACCCACGTGGCCGCGGCGGCCGCGCGGGCGGTGTCGCCCTCGGTGCCGAGCGCCCAGGCGGCGAGGCCGGTGCTGTTGGTGTTGGGCGCCTCGGTGGAGGTGCCACCACCGAAGGAGCCGTTGGCGTTCTGCGCGTCGGCGAGCCAGTCGGTCGCCCTCGTGACGGCGGCCTGGACACCCGCGTCGTCGGTCTGGCTCTGCAGTGCGATCACCGCGAGCGCGGTGACGTCGGTGTCGGGCGAGGCCTCGGGGTCGGCGTCGCAGGCCTGCAGGGGCGCGTCGGCGGCCGCGAAGTTGAGCCGGAAGAAGCCCTCGGCGCACTGCTGGGCGAGCAGGAAGTCGGTGGCCGGGTCGACCAGGGCGCTGCCCTCCGCATCGAGGCCCTGGACGGTGAAGGCCTGACCGATGACGTTGGAGAAGTCGGCCTCGAAGGGCTGCGTGCCGTCGAAGGTGTCCTGGATGCGGCCGGCGATCGGCGCCTCGGTGGCGACCTGCGCCTCGAGGTCGGCGACCAGGTCGGTGCCGCCGAAGGCGTTGCCGTCGCGACCCGCGCTCGTGGCCAGGGCCAGCGCCTTGCCGAGCGAGCCGGCGAGCACGTGGGTGCTGTCACCGGTCGGGTAGGACGTGTAGGAGTCGAGGTTGGTCGCGATGGCGTCGGTGATCGTCTGGACGGTCGCGTCGTGACCGCCGACGGCGTCGAGGCCGAGGGCCACGTCGATCGACAGGCCGTAGTCGTCGAACCCACCGAAGTTGGGGTTGAAGACCAGGCCGTCGGTCAGCTGGGTCTCCAGCCACGCGGCGCCAGCGGCGACCGGGGCGGGGTCGGCCTCGGCGGCGTACGACGGCGCGGCCGGCAGCACGGCCAGCGCACCGAGGGCGAGGGCCGGGGTGGCCAGCAGGGCGGCGCTGCGGCGCAGGAAGGGGCTGCTCATGAGGGGGTCCTCTCCGCTGCACACAGCGGAGGCGACCAGGCCCGGTGCCTGGAGGGCGCCACCGCTGCTTGTCCTCGACAGCGAGTGATCAGGACGCGTCGCAACGGGCGTTCCGGCTCGTCGTCCGCTGCTCGGGAGCACCGGTCGACCTACGGTTGCGGGTCAGCGCCGGAGTCGGACCGGCTTTCCCCACTGCGAGCGTGATGAATGTGTACCGGGGCGCACGCTACCAGCGATCGCGGCTCACCCGTGCGTCGCGCATCTCACGCACCGACCACCTGGACCGGGGCTAGGTTGGGCTCGTCCGGCCCCCGGACCACGTCGAGGAGGATCACCATGGCACGGATGGCTCCGAGCAAGGTCGTGCTCCACGGCCACGAGCTCTCCTACGTCGACAGCGGCTCGGGCCCGGTGGTGCTCTTCATCCACGGGATCCTCGGGTCCCAACGCCAGTGGGCTCATCTCGTCGACCAGATGGACGAGGACCACCGGGTCGTCGTGCCCGACCTCTTCGGCCACGGGGAGTCGGCCAAGCCTCTCGGGGACTACTCCCTGAGCGCTCACGCCGCGACCATGCGCGACCTCCTCGACCACCTGGGGATCCAGAAGGTGACCCTCGTGGGGCACTCGCTCGGCGGCGGCATCGCGATGCAGTTCTTCTACCTCTTCCCCGAGCGCGTCGAGCGCCTGGTCCTGGTCTCCAGCGGCGGACTGGGGCGCGAGGTCAACCTGATCCTGCGCGCCGCGACCCTGCCCGGTGCCGAGCAGGTGCTGAGCGTGGTCGCCTCCGTCCCCGTCACCTCCCGGCTCCGTGCCGTCGGCCGTGGCGCCGAGAAGGTCGGCTGGCGTCCGGGTGCCGATGTCGGCGCGATCTGGAGGGGCTTCAGCTCGCTCTCGGACCGCGAGAGCAGGCGGGCGTTCCTGGCCACCACCCGCGCCGTGATCGACCTCGGCGGCCAGAGCATCAGCGCCCACGACCACCTCGGGGACGCGTTGCCGGTCCCGGTGCTGATCGTCTGGGGCACCAGGGACCGGATGATCCCGGCCTCGCACGCGCTGAGCGCACAGCAGTTGGTCCCGGAGTGCCAGGTCGAGCTCTTCGAGGGCGCGGGTCACTTCCCGCACCTCGACGACCCCGACCGCTTCGCGCGCGTGCTGCGCGACTTCGTGGCCGCCGACCCGGCCTCGGACTGACGGGTCGCAGCACCCGCAAGGCGCGGCACCCGCAAGGCGCGGCCGGCGAGCCGGGTGGCGGTGACCGGAGGGAGGTACCCACAGGAACGGATCGCCCCCAGCTCACCGCCAGGTCGCACCCGTCAGCAGCAGCACTGAGTCGTGTGCCGCTCGCAGCGGCTGAGCGCGCCGTGCGACACACGACCCGGCTGCGGCCACCACCCGCCCTGTCCAGATCCGCCCGGGCAGGCAGACGCGGGCTCACCAGGACCCCCGCGAACGTCAGGACCCCAGGACCTCAGGACAGCTTCTCGAGGATGAGCTCGCGCACCCGTCCGGCGTCGGCCTGGCCGCGCATCTCCTTCATGACAACACCGATCAGCGCACCGGCGGCGGCGTGCTTGCCGTCGCGGATCTTGTCGGCGACGTCGGGGTTGGCCGCGATGGCGTTGTCGACGGCAGCGCCCAGGGCGCCGTCGTCGGAGACGACCGCGAGCCCGCGGGCCGCGACGATCTCCTCGGGGGTGCCCTCGCCGGCGAGCAGGCCGTCGAAGACCTGACGGGCCAGCTTGTCGTTGATCGTCTTGGCGTCCACGAGCGCCTGCACGGCCGCGACCTGGGCAGGCGAGACACCGAGCTCGGCGATGTCGACGCCGGAGTCGTTGGCCCGGCGCGCCATCTCCGAGAGCCACCACTTGCGCGCCGCCTGCGGGGCGGCACCGGCGGCGATCGTCTCCTCGACCAGGCCGAGCGCGCCGGCGCCGACGGTGTCGCGCATCTCGAGGTCGGAGAAGCCCCACTCGGCCTGGAGCCGCTCGAGCTTCTCGCGCGGGTTCTCCGGGAGGGTGCCGCGCAGCTCGTCGACCCACTCCCGCGACGGGGCGACGGGCACCAGGTCGGGCTCGGGGAAGTAGCGGTAGTCGTCGGCGTCGGACTTGGCCCGGCCGGCGGTGGTGACGCCGGTGTCCTCGTGCCAGTGCCGCGTCTCCTGGAAGATCGGCTGGCCGCTGTCGAGGACGGCAGCGTGGCGCTGCATCTCGTAGCGCACGGCCCGCTCGACCGAGCGCAGGGAGTTGACGTTCTTGGTCTCGGTGCGGGTGCCCAGGGTGCCAGTGCCCGCCGGGGCGAGCGAGAGGTTGACGTCGGCGCGGATCGAGCCCTGGTCCATGCGGGCGTCGGAGACACCGAGGGCAACGATCAGCTCGCGCAGCTGCGCGACGTAGGCCTTGGCGATCAGCGGCGCCTTCTCGCGGCTGCCCATGATCGGCTTGGTGACGATCTCGATCAGGGGGATGCCGGCGCGGTTGTAGTCGACCAGCGAGTAGTCGGCGCCGTGGATGCGGCCGGTGGCACCACCGACGTGCAGCGACTTGCCGGTGTCCTCCTCCATGTGGGCGCGCTCGATCTCCACACGGTGGATCTCGCCCTCGACCATCACGTCCATGAAGCCCTCGAAGGCGATGGGCTCGTCGTACTGGCTGGTCTGGAAGTTCTTGGGCATGTCCGGGTAGAAGTAGTTCTTCCGGGCGAAGCGGCACCACTCGGCGATCTCGCAGTTGAGCGCCAGCCCGATGCGGATCGCGGACTCGACGGCCTTGCGGTTGACCACCGGCATCGCGCCGGGCAGGCCGAGGCAGACCGGGCAGACCTGGGTGTTGGGCTCGGCGCCGAACTCCGTCGGGCAGCCGCAGAACATCTTGGTGTGGGAGTTGAGCTCCACGTGCACCTCGAGCCCCAGCGCGGGGTCGTAGGAGGCCAGCACGTCGTCGAAGGCGACCAGGGTGTCGGTCATGCGGACTCTCCGTCCAGGGAAGGGGCCTTGTCGAGGAGGGGGCCACCCCACGCGCGCTCGAGCGCCGCCTCGAGGGCGGCACCGACGCGGTAGAGGCGGTCGTCGGCCAGGGCCGGGGCGAGGACCTGGAAGCCCACGGGCAGTCCGTCCTCCTCGGCGAGGCCGGCGGGCAACGAGATGCCCGGGACGCCCGCGAGGTTGGCCGGGATGGTCGCGAGGTCGTTGAGGTACATCGCGATCGGGTCGTCGAGCTTCTCCCCCAGCTTGAACGCCGTGGTGGGAGCGGTCGGCGAGACGAGTACGTCGGCCTGCTCGAAGGCGGCGGCGAAGTCACGCGCGATCAGCGTGCGGACGCGCTGAGCGGTGCCGTAGTAGGCGTCGTAGTAGCCGCTGGAGAGGGCGTAGGTGCCCAGGATGATCCGGCGCTTGACCTCGTCGCCGAAGCCGGCGTCGCGGCTGGCGCGCATGACGTCCTCGGCGCTCGGGTCCTCGATGCCCTCGGGCAGGACCCGCAGGCCGTAGCGCATGGCGTCGAACTTGGCGAGGTTGGAGGACGCCTCGCACGGCATGATCAGGTAGTAGGTCGCCAGTGCGTGCACGAAGCTCGGGCACGACACCTCGACGACCTCGGCCCCCGCCTCGACCAGCAGGTCGAGCGACTCCTGGAAGCGGGCCAGCACGCCGGCCTGGTAGCCGTCGCCGGACAGCTCGGTGATCACACCGACCTTGAGACCGGTGAGGTCACCGGCGGCGCCCTGGCGGGCCGCGTCGACGAGCGCGGGGAGCGGCTGGTCGATCGAGGTCGAGTCGAGCGGGTCGTGACCGCCGATCGCCTCGTGCAGCAGCGCGGAGTCGAGCACCGTGCGGGTGACCGGGCCGACCTGGTCGAGGGAGTTGGCCATGGCGACGAGGCCGTAGCGCGAGACCCCGCCGTACGTCGGCTTCACGCCGACCGTGCCGGTGACGGCTCCCGGCTGGCGGATCGAGCCGCCGGTGTCGGTGCCGAGCGCGAGGGGCGCCTCGAAGGCGGCGACCGCCGCGGCCGAGCCCCCACCGGAGCCACCGGGGATCCGGTCGAGGTCCCACGGGTTGTGGGTCGGTCCGTAGGCCGAGTGCTCGGTGGAGGAGCCCATCGCGAACTCGTCCATGTTGGTCTTGCCCAGGATCGGCAGGCCGGCGGCCTTGAGCCGGGCGACCACGGTGGCGTCGTAGGGCGGGACCCAGCCCTCGAGGATCTTGGACCCGCAGGTGGTGGGCAGGCCCTCCGTGGCCAGGACGTCCTTGACCGCGATCGGGACACCGTCGAGGACGCTGGCTGGCGTCCCGGCGGCGCGGCGGGCGTCGGACGCGGCGGCCTGGGCGAGCGCGCCCTCGGCGTCGACGTGGAGGAACGCGTGGACGGCACCGTCGACGGCCGCGATGCGGTCGAGGTGGGCCTGGGTGATCTCGACCGAGGTGGTCTCGCCCGCGGCGAGCGCGTCGGCGAGCTCGGCGGCGGTGCGGCGGGTCAGGTCGCCGAGCTCGGCGGCGCTCACTGCTCGTCCCCCAGGATCCGCGGGACGGAGAAGCGCTGCTGCTCGGAGGCCGGGGCGCCCGAGAGCGCCTGCTCGGCGGTGAGGCCCGGGACCACGACGTCCTCGCGGAAGACGTTGGTCAGCGGCATCGCGTGCGAGGTCGGCGGCACGTCGTCGCCGGCCACCCCGGTGATGGAGGCCACGGACTCGAGGATCACCGACAGCTGCGGCGCCAGGTGGTCGAGCTCGGCGTCGTCCAGGTCGATCCGGGCGAGCGTCGCCAGGTGGGCGACCTCGTCCCTGGTGATTTCAGGCATGACGCCCATCCTAGGAGTGGAGCCACCCACGGCTGCCCCCAGGTCGTGACCGAAGGCCCTTCCCAACGAGTGCCTGACGAGGTGCAATCGAGCATGGCCCCCCGTCACGTGCGCACCCGCGACGTGGAGTCCTACTGGACGGCCACGACCGAGGGCGACGTCGAGGCCGCCTACGCAGTGTTCTGCGGCGTGCTGGACCGCGGGGTCCCGCTCGGCGACGTGCTGGACCGTCTCGTCGCCGCCTCGCAGACCCAGGTCGGTGACCTCTGGGCCTGCAACCGGTGGACGGTGCTGCAGGAGCACCATGCGACGGGGGTCAACGAGCGGGTCCTCGACCGGCTCTCCGCGCGTCGGACCGGCGTGGCCCGCGGCCCGCGCGTGCTCCTCACCTGCGTCGAGCAGGAGTGGCACACGATGGCGACCACGCTCCTGGCCGTGAAGCTGCGAGTCGCGGGCGTGCGGGTGGACTACCGCCAAGGCGAGGTCGACCCCGGCGAGCTCGCCCATCGGATCACGAGGAGCCGTCCTCGCGCGGTCCTCCTCAGCGCGTCGCTCGTCTCGTCGCTGGCGGCAGCAACCTCGCTGGTCGAGCTCGTCCGCGACCTGCGGACCCCGGTGATGGTGGGCGGCGCCGCCTTCGACCGGGAGGGGCTGCGCGCGAGGAGGATCGGGGCGACCGCCTACGCCGCCACGGCGGACGAGGCGCTCCCGGTCCTCATCGACCTCCCTGTCCGCACCGACCCCCTGCCGGACCTCGTCCCGCCCCAGGTGCGCGAGGCCGAGCGCATCCGCGCCTGCAGCGCGGACCTCAGCGGCCTGGTCCTCGACGACCTGAGCGCCCGGTTGGACCTCGGCCTCGTTGCCGACCTCCCGCCCGAGGACTGGCGCGGCGTGCTGGTCACGTCGGTGCCCCATGTCGTCGACAGCGTGGCCGGCGCCCTGCTCACCCGGGATCCCTCCGTGCTGAAGCAGATGCAGACCTGGCTCGACGAGGTCCTCCAGGCACGCGACGCCGACCCACGCTGCAGCGTCGAGCTCTGGTCGTCGCTGCAGCGCCAGCTCCTGCACCAGCCACACGCGACGGCGTTGCTCACCGACCTCGTCTGAGACGCGACCAACCGATCCCGGGGTTCGCGCATCTGGAAGGGTGACCGGCCAGGACAAGGGAGCCACCGATGCCACGTCCACCCTCCGACGGGGAGTTCACCGAGTTCGTCCACGCCTCGTGGGCCTCGCTCTACCGCACCGCTTACCTGATGCTGGGCGACCGCGCGGAGGCCGAGGACCTCGTGCAGACCGCGCTCGCCAAGACCTACGCCTCCTGGTCGAAGGTGCGTGCCGTCGAGGCGGCACCCGCCTTCGCGCGCACCGTGCTGGTCAACACCGCGGCCTCCTGGTTCCGCAGGAAGTCCTGGCGCAACGAGCGGCCCACCGAGACGCTGCCCGAGGTCGCGGCGCACCACGACCCCAGCGACCGTCCGGCCGTGGTCGACGCCCTCGCGCAGCTGCCGTCGCGGCAGCGCGCCGTCGTGGTGCTGCGCTACTACGAGGACCTGAGCGTCGCGCAGGTCGCCACCGCCCTCGGCATCTCCGACGGCACCGTCAAGAGCCAGACCTCCGACGCCCTCGCCAAGCTGCGCGTGCTGCTCGGCGACGCGGTCGTCCCCCACACCCTGGGAGCCACCCATGACTGAACGACTCGCCGACCTGATGCGCGCCGAGGCCGAGGGCCTCGACGTCCCACGCCCTGCCTCCGGCCCGGTGCTCACCCGGGGACGACGTCTGCGCCGCCGCCGCCGTACGACGTCCGCGCTGGCGGGTCTCGCCGTGCTCGCCGCGATCGGGGGGACGGCCCTCGCTCTCGGCGGGTCCGACCGCGACCGCGCCGTCGATCCGGCCGGATCACCGGCCCCTGCCTCCGACGACCTCGGCGCGGTGTTCTCGGTCGGGGCGACGGTCTACCTCGACGGAGGGCGACGGAGCGTGACCATCGCCGACACGTCGGTGAAGTCGTTCTACTACACCTCCGCCGGCCTCCTGGTCCGTCAGGGCGACAACCCGTGGAGCGACGGCGGTGGGGCCCAGCGCTTCTCCCTCGTGCGGGCCGACGGCACCACCAGCCCGGTCAGCGTGGAGACCGAGGAGACCGTGCACGCCACGGACCCCGCGCAGCCCTACCTCGCCTACGCCCGCACCCGCAGCGGCACGGTCGAGGTCGTCGTCCACGACGTCTCGACCGACGAGGAGGTCGCCGTGGTGCCGGTCCCGGGCGCCTCCGCGTCGTTCCTCCCGGTGGCGCTGTCGGGCGACCTGGTCTTCCTCGGTGCGGACGGGCAGGACTTCGTCGTCGACTGGACCACCGGGGAGATCACCCGACCCGGCATCGTCCGGGGCTACCCGGAGGTGGCGGGCGGGCACGCGGCCGTCCAGGGCGATGGCGAGGTCAGCGTGGTCGACGCCTCGACCGGCGAGACCCTGCTGGCCGTGGAGGCCGCCGGCTACGCCTACCTCTCGCTCTCCCCCGACGGCCGCTTCGCCAAGCTGGACGCCGACGAGCAGGTGTCGGGCTTCGACGTCTACGACGTGGTGGCCGGCACGCACGTGCAGCTGCCCGGCGCGACCTACGACTACGGGTGGACCGCCGACGGCGACCTCTTCCGCCTGCAGGAATCAGCATCAGGGGTGCGGCTGTCGACCTGCGAGGCCGACACCGGCTCGTGCGCCGCCACCGAGCCCGATCTCGCGACGCCACCGAACGACGCGGCCGCCTCCTCGGAGGACTACAGCGGCGAGCTCAAGCTGGGCGGCCTGATCTACGAGTCCTGAGGTGAGGGTCCCGGCCGACGCTGGGGGGATGCATCGACCGGGACCCTGAGGAAATGTTGCCATACAGGTATGAGCCACAGGCGACCCTCGGGGGCACCAGGGTGGATCCGGTGACGACTCGGCCCTCCTCCGCTGCCACCTGGGACCTCTACGCCAAGGAGATGGGGCACCGTCTGGTGCGCGCCCGTCAGGTGCGCGGCCTCAGCCAGGCGCGGGTCGCGCACGCGGCCGGCATCTCGACCTACACCTACCAGAAGTACGAGAAGGGTGAGTCGAGACCGGGCACGCCGGCCAACCCGAGGTTGGTGACGCTGATCGCGCTGTGCCAGGTCCTCGACCTGGCCGTCGAGGACCTGCTCCCGCCCAACCCTCCCGACGTCACCGGTGGTCGCTGAGCCGGTCGAGGCACCGCGTCAGGGCGTCACGCAGGCGCTGCGCACTGTCGCGGGTGATGTCGATCGAGATCTGCCGGCCCTCCTCCTGGCCGAGGTGGGCCCAGACGGAGTCGCCCCCAGCCGCTCGGTGACCGACGACGAGCCAGTTCTCGTGGACGACAGGTCCACCCTCGGGTCCGGAGCCCTCCGGTCCCGGAAAGTCGCCGCGGACGACCGGCACGATCTCCTCGGCACTCTGGTGTCGGTGGTCCTCGGCGTGGTCGTCCTCGGCGTGCTGGCGCACGCACCACGGCGGGCAGGCAGACTCGAGCCACGTGGGCTTCAGGGTGGTCATGTGCTTCTTCCGGGGGTCATGGCGCAAGGCCAGCCATCCCGAGCCGAGGACGGGTGAGGACCCTCGGTGAACGACCGCACCTTCGACCATACGCCTCTCATCCAGCCGACGGGGGGCCGTGCTCGATCATCTGCTTGAACCCCTCCTCGTCGAGGATGGCGACACCGAGCTGCTCGGCCTTCTCCGCCTTGGAACCGGCACTCTCCCCCACCACGACGAAGTCGGTCTTCTTCGACACCGAGCCGGCCGCCTTGCCACCCCTGCTGAGGATCGCCTCCTTGGCCGAGTCGCGGCTGAAGTCGACCAGCGAGCCCGTGACCACGATCGTGAGGCCTTCGAGCGTGCGCGGAGTCGACTCGTCGCGCTCGTCGGCCATCGTGACGCCCGACGCCTCCCAGCGGTCGACGATCGCGCGGTGCCAGTCGACGGCGAACCACTCGATGACGGCCTCGGCGATCGTCGGCCCCACCCCCGCGGCCGCCGCCAGCTGCTCCTCGCTGGCCCCGCGGATCGCGCTCATCGAGCCGAACTCCGTGGCCAGTGCGCGGGCCGCTGTGGGTCCGACATGGCGGATCGAGAGCCCGACCAGGACCCGCCACAGCGGGACCGCCTTGGCCTTGCCGAGGTTGTCGAGGAGGCGCTGGCCGTTGGCGGAGAGCACCCGACCCCCGGTGGCGACCTCCTCCTCGGTCTTCTTGGCCGCGCGGGTGAAGAGCTCGGTGCGCAGCAGCCGCGCGGCGTCGAGGTCGAAGACGTCGCCCTCGTTGGCGATGACCTTTGCGTCGAGCAACGAGACGGCCGCCTCGTAGCCGAGGCCCTCGATGTCGAACGCACCACGACCCGCGACGTGGAAGACCCGCTCGCGCACCTGCGCCGGACACACCTCGTGGTTGGGGCAGCGCAGGTCCTTGTCGCCCTCCTTCTGCTGGGCCAGCTGGGTGCGGCAGGAGGGGCACTTCGTCGGCATCCGCCACGGACGCAGACCCTTCGGTCGCAGGGCCAGCACCGGGCCGAGGATCTCGGGGATCACGTCACCGGCCTTGCGCAGGATGACGGTGTCGCCGGGGCGGACGTCCTTGCGCTTGACCTCGTGGGCGTTGTGGAGCGTGGCGTTCTCCACGGTCGAGCCGGCCACCCGCGTCGGCTCCATCACGCCGTACGGCGTCACGCGGCCGGTGCGACCGACGTTGACCCGGATCTCGAGGAGCTTGGCGTTGACCTCCTCGGGTGGGTACTTGAAGGCGATCGCCCACCGGGGCGCCCTGCTCGTGGAGCCCAGGCGCCGCTGCAGCGAGACGTCGTCGACCTTGACGACCACGCCGTCGATCTCGTAGGGCACGATCGAGTGGCGTCGCTCGCCGGCGTCGGCGATGAAGGCCTGGACCTCCTCGAGGGTGGGCAGGACCCGCACCGCCTCCGAGGTCGGCAGCCCCCAGGCTGCGAGCGCGTCGTAGGCCTGGGACTGGGCGGACGGCTCGAAGCCCTCGCGGGCACCGATGCCGTGACAGACCATCCCCAGCGCCCGGGTGGCCGTGACCCGGGGGTCCTTCTGCCGCAGCGACCCGGCCGCGGCGTTGCGCGGGTTGGCGAACACCGGCCGGCCGGCGTCCACCATCGAGGCGTTGAGCCGCTCGAAGGCCTCACCGGGGAGGAACACCTCACCGCGCACCTCGACCAGGTCGGGGGTCGGGAACTCCTGGCTCGCCGCCAGACGGTGCGGGACAGAGTCGATCGTCTTGACGTTGGGGGTCACGTCCTCCCCCGTCGTGCCGTCCCCCCGGGTGAGGGCGCGGACCAGACGGCCCTTCTCGTAGAGCAGGTTGATCGCGAGGCCGTCGACCTTGAGCTCGCACAGGAGCGACGGGGCCTCGACCCCGTCTCGCGCGAGCCGGGCGTGCCACGCCGCCAGCTCGTCGTAGGAGAACGCGTTGTCGAGGCTCTCCATGCGGCGCAGGTGGTCCACCGCGGTGAACTCGGTCGACACCGCTCCGCCGACCTTCTGCGTCGGGGAGTCGGGCGTGCGCAGCTCGGGATAGGTCTCCTCGAGCGCCTCGAGGGCACGCATCCGGGTGTCGAAGTCGGCGTCGTCGAGGGTCGGGTCGTCGAGGACGTAGTAACGCCAGCGCGCATCCTCCACCTGCTCGACCAGCTGCTGGTGCTCGTCACGGGCCTCGGGGGTGACCGGGCTCGGCTCGGGGCTGCTCATGGCGCCCATCTTGCCGGGTCCCACCGACACGGCTCAGCGCACGGCCCGACACCATCCGGGCGCCCCGCCGCTCCGAAGAACCGTCATGGCCGCGCCCGAGACGACCCGTGAGCAGACCACGCCCGGACCCTCCGTCACCCGCATCGACGTCGCCTCCGAGCCGCGCGGGGTGGTGCTCATGCTGCACGGGGGCAAGCAGACCAGCACGCAGCCCGTCGACCACCGCAGCGCCTCCTGGCGCCGCTTCGCCGCGATGCAGCGCTCGATCACCCCGCGCGCCCACGCGGCCGGCGTCAGCACCTGGCTGCTGCGCTACGCCGTCCGCGGCTGGAACCACGCGGCCCCCGTCGACGACGCCCGCTGGGCGATCGACGAGGTGCGACGCGAGCTCGGCGACGTCCCCGTCGTGCTGCTGGGCCACTCCATGGGCGGCCGCACCGCCGTCCACGTCGCCGACGCCCCTTCGGTCGTCGGCGTGGTCGCCGTCGCGCCCTGGTGGTCTCCCGAGGACCCCGTGGGCACCCTTGCCGGGCGCCAGGTCCACGCCGCCCACGGTCGGACCGACAAGATCACCTCGGCCCGGATGACCCGCGCCTACCTCGAGCGCGCCACCCCCCTCGCCTCCTCCACGTCGTTCACCGACATGGGCCGCGTCGGGCACTACATGTTCCGGCGCGTCGATGCCTGGAACACCTTCGCCGTCGACACCTCGCTGGACCTGCTGGGCTGATCGCCGAGTCGGCGCGATGTTGCACCCCGTACGCCGAGTCGGCGCGATGTTGCACCCCGTACGCCGAGTCGGCGCGATGTTGCACCCCGTACGCCGAGTCGGCGCGATGTTGTAAGGCGGGGCACCCCGTTCCCTGCAACATTGCGCCGACTCGGCATCTGGTGTGGACCACCCCGCAAGAAACCCGCTGGATCGGGAATGCCTCGCCGTGCCACTCTGTTGCCACGGATGAAACGGAACCGTTTCGTTTCATCCAGGTTAACGAACCACCAACGGAGAGGGGGCGGCATGGCAACCAGCACCGAGCACGACACCGGGCACGACACCGGGCACGACGACACTCACGTCGAGACCCCCACCCCCACGCGTCCCCGGGTCGAGGGTGACCGCGAGCAGGAGATCCTCGACGCCACGCTCGACGTGCTCGCGGAGCTCGGCTACGACCGACTCACCATGGACGCGGTGGCCACCCGCGCGAAGGCGTCGAAGGCGACCCTCTACCGACGGTGGAACGACAAGGCGAGCCTGGTCATCGACGCCCTGCTCTCGCACAAGGGCCCACTCACGGCTCCCGACACCGGCTCCCTGCGCAGCGACCTCGTCGCGTCGTTCTGCGGGATGGGCGGTCTCACCGACAGCAAGCAGATCGCGGTCTTCGCGAGCCTGCTGACGGCCGTCACCCGCGACGCCGACTTCGCCCTGGCGTTCCGTCGCGACTTCATCGGCCCCAAGGCCGCGATCGGTCGCCAGATCTTCGAGCGCGCTCGCGAGCGTGGCGAGATCGGCCCCGACATCGACCTCGAGCTCCTCGCCACCGCGGTGCCGGGGATCGTCCTGCACCGCCTGTACCTCCTCGGCCATGCCCCCGACGAAGCGGTCATCGCCCGCGTCATCGACCAGATCATCATGCCCGCCGCCACGTGCGGCGCCCCGAACCCTCCAGCACCCCACACGGACCACCCGGACCACGCAGCACAGAAGGAAGACTCATGACCGACATCCACGAGACCGAGGCAACGACCTCGACCAAGGAGCTCCATCTCGGATGGGCGCTCGTGCTCATCTCGATGGCCCAGCTCATGGTGGTGCTGGACGCCTCCATCGCCAACATCGCGCTGCCCTTCATCGGCAACGACCTCAACATCGACGACGCCAACCTCACCTGGATCGTCACCGGCTACGCCCTGGCCTTCGGTGGCCTGCTGCTCCTCGGTGGCCGCCTGGGTGACCTCTATGGCCGACGCCGGGTCTTCATGATCGGTCTGGCCGTCTTCGCGGTCGCCTCGTTCATCGGCGGCTTCGCCCAGAACGAGGCCATGCTGCTCTCCTCGCGTGGCCTCCAGGGTCTTGGCGCGGCGCTCGCCTCCCCGGCCGCGCTCGCCCTGATCACGACCACGTTCCCGGCCGGTCCGGCGCGCAACCGCGCCTTCGCGGTCTACGCCGCCATGTCGGGTGCGGGTGCGGCGGTCGGCCTCATCCTCGGTGGCTGGCTCACCGGCCTCGACCCGATCGTGGGCCTCGAGGGCTGGCGCCTGACCTTCCTCATCAACGTCCCCATCGGCCTGGCAGCCGCTTTCCTGGCCCCGCGCTTCCTCCACGAGTCGGAGTCCCACCCGGGCGAGCTCGACGTGCCCGGAGCCATCACCGGCACGCTCGGCCTGCTCGGCCTGGTCTACGGCTTCAGCCGCGCCGGCGAGGAGGCCCACGGCTGGGGCGACACCTGGACGATCGCCGCGCTCGCCGCAGGTGTCGCGCTGCTCGCCTCCTTCGCGTTCATCGAGTCCCGCGTGGCCCACCCGCTGCTCCCGGTCCGGGTCTTCGCCAACCGCACCCGCGCCACCAGCTTCCTGGTGATGGCGCTCGTGCCGGCCGCGATGTTCGCGATGTTCTACTTCCTGAGCCTCTTCATCCAGCTCGTCGTCGGCTACAGCCCGCTGCACACCGGCTTCGCGTTCCTGCCGTTCTCGGTCGGCATCGTCTTCGGCGCCGGTCTCTCCTCCAACCTGGTCAACCGGATCGACCCGCGCTTCATCGCCGGCACCGGCACGCTCATGGCGGCCGCCGCGCTGTTCGGGTTCTCCCGGCTCGAGGTCCCCACGAGCACGGAGGCCCTGCTGGCCATCGGCAACGGCGTCTACCTGGGCGACGGCGTCAACTACTGGACGTCGATCTTCCCCTTCATCATGCTGATGTCGATCGGCATGGGTGCGGTCTTCGTGCCGCTCACCCTGACCGCGGTGCACCACCTGCGCGCCGAGGACTCCGGCATCGGGTCCGGCGTGCTCAACACCATGCAGCAGGTCGGTGGCGCGCTCGGCCTGGCCATCCTGGGCACGGTGTCGCTCCACTTCGCGGACGGCACCAAGACCGCGCTGGCCAAGGACCTGATGGCCCAGGGACTCCCGGCCGACGCCGCCGGCGGCCTGGCCTTCATCGGCTCCTTCACCGAGGGCGCGACCGCAGCGTTCCTGGTCGGTGCCGTGCTGATCAGCATCGGCTCGGCGGCCATCTGGCTGCTGCTCAACGTCAAGCACGAGGAGCTCGCGACCGACGGTCCCGAGGGTGGCGTGCACGTGGGCTGACGCCCCCAGCCCGTACGACGGCCCGGTCGCTCCGCGAGGAGCGTCCGGGCCGTCGTGCGTCCGGCCGCGACGCGGGTCAGAACTGCACGCGCTCCAGCCCGGCCGTCGAGGTCATCCCGACGTGCTCGCCGTCGTCGAGCATCGAGCGCACGGTGCGCAGGTCGATGGACCCGGCCACGGCCTGCTCCTGCTCGGGCACCTTCCAGGAGTCGAAGCGGAACGCGACGACCTCCTCGGCGCGCAGGTTGACCAGCCACACCTCGCCGTTGCGTCCCGCCTTCCAGAGCAGGTGCACCGGGCCCAGCGCGCCGTCGTAGGTCTCGCAGGCGTAGCCCGGCGTCGCGCACGGGTCGGCGGCGAGCCAGGTCGGCGCCCGGGGAGAGGCGACGACATCGACGTCGCGGTAGCGGACGTGGTCGCTGCTGATCGAGATGCCGGTGCCGACCGCACCCGGGCCGAACGGCTCCACCACCCGGGGGATGTCGCTGGTGCCGCTGAAGCCGGAGAGGTCGGAGTAGGTGAGGAAGAAGCCCTTGAGTGCCTGGGGCGAGACCGGCACCGGGGTCGGGTCGGCGGTGTCCGGTGCCTCGCCGCCCTCCCAGTCCTCGACCTCCTCGCCGGCGTCGACGACCTCCTGGTCGGTGGTCACGCTCACTCGTGGGTCCTGCACCAGGTCCTCGAGCGCGGAGAGGTCGATCGGCAGGTCGATCTCGCGCGGGTCTCCCTTGATGGCGGGTCCGGCGTAGAGCACTGAGGCGACCTCGCCGTCGCGCACCAGCGAGAGCAGGACCACGCCCGGGTCCTCCTCGGGCGCCACCTCCTCCCAGGCGAGCACCAGGGTGCCGCCGTCGACGTCGCGCTCGACGCACCGCTGGTCGTCGGCCTCGCAGCGCGGGTCGTCCTCGGGCTCGGGGGTCACCCCGACCCGGACCAGGTCGCCGTCGTCACCCTCCCCGCCGCCGTAGCGAAGGTCGAGGCCGACCTCTCCGACCGGCGTCTCGTAGGTGCTGTAGGCCGCCGCCCGGCTCGCCGTGTCGTCGGACAGGTAGACGAACGCCAGCGCGGCCAGCCCCCGCGCGGTCATCGGCACGTCGCCCGACCCGGCGTCGGGGCCGGGCCTGCCGAGACCGGTCGGGTCGCTGCCCGGGGCGCCGGAGCCACATCCCGCTAGCAGCGCGAGCGAGAGCAGGGCGGTGCAGGCGAAGGTGGCGGCTCGAGATGCGATGGGGTCTCCTAGGTCAGGTGACCTGCGCTGCTCGTCGCGAGCTGCAGGGCACGTCGTGTCCAAGGCTCTGACGCAGCTGCCAGCCCGCAGGTTGGCGAGACGAGCAACCGATCGCCGATCGTTGCCGGATCGAGACCGAGCATGTCGAGCCAGCGCAGCACCCGCTCGACGAGCTCCTTCTCGGTGGGCTCGGGGTCCGGGTCGAGGGTCGGTACGACGCCGAGCACGACCGTCTCCCCCGCCTCCAGCGCCTCCCCGAGCTGGTCGTGGTCGCGAGCCCCGAGCTGGTCGAGGTCGACCGACAGCCCCCGGGCACCGGCGCCGCGCACGAGGCCCCACGGGGTCGACGGCGCGCACGCGTGCACCCACGGCTCGGCCTCCTCGTCGGCGATCGCCCCGAGCACCCACTCCAGGTGCTGCGACGCCTCGGGCGGGTGGACGGCTCGGTGCCGGCCGAAGCCACTGGCCGTCGGGATCGCCGCCTCGAGCACCGCTGCGAGCATCGGCTCGTCGACCTGGACGACCAGGCGATCGACGCCGGGCAGGCGTCGTCGTACGTCGCGGACGTGGTCGCGCAGCCCCTCCGCGAGCGCCTGCGCGAGCTCGCGGCGTGCGCCGACGTCGGAGAGCAGCTTGTCGCCGCGGGGCTTCTCGACGGTCGCGGCCAACGTCCACGGCCCGGCGACCTGGATCTTGAAGGAGCCCGTGTAGTCCTGCGCCTGCTCCTCCAGCCCGTCGAGGTCCTGGGCGAGCAGGCTGCGCGCACGGCGGTGGTCGACGCCGGGGGCGTCGGTGAGCCGCCACCCGGCGGGCTGCAGGTCCGCACCGAGGGACGCCATGACCGCGAGGCCGCGACCGAGCATGCCGGCGGGTGCGCCCCGGCCGGGCACCTCGGGCAGGTGGGGCACGTCGGGCAGCGAGCCGAGGACGACACGGACGGCCTCGTCGAAGGCGGCCTGGTCGGAGCCTGGCATGGAGCCGATGCCGGTGGCCTGCGTCATGGGGCGGCCCGGCCGGCGGTCGCGGCGATCGTCGCGGAGCCGACGACGCGGGTGCCGTCGTAGATCACGGCCGCCTGGCCCGGCGCGATGCCGTGGGCCGGGTCGAGCAGCTCGATCTCGACGGCGTCGCCACCCGCAGCACCCTCGGTGACGACGACCACGGCCCGGTGCTCACCGCCGTGCGCGCGCAGCTGCACGGTGCCCTCGAGGCGGTGCGGCACGGTCCCGCACCAGCGTGGCTTGATGCCGCTGAGCCGGTCGACGGCCAGTCGCTCGCGCGGGCCGACGGTGACGGTGCCGGAGACCGGCTCGATGTCGAGCACGAAGCGAGGCTTGCCGTCGGGGGCGGGGGTGCCGATGCGCAGGCCCTTGCGCTGACCGATGGTGAAGCCGTAGGTGCCGGTGTGCTGGCCGAGCTCCTCGCCGGTCGCGTCGTCCACGATCGCGCCCCCGTGGTTGGGCGCGCGGTCCCCGAGCTTCTCGCGCAGCCAGCCCGCGTTGTCGCCGTCGGCGACGAAGCAGATGTCGTGGCTGTCGGGCTTGTCGGCCACCAGCAGCCCGCGCGCGGCGGCCTCGGCTCGCACGGCCGACTTGTGGGTGTCGCCGAGCGGGAAGAGCGAGTGCGCGAGCTGGTGCTGGTCGAGCACGCCCAGCACGTAGGACTGGTCCTTGCCGTGGTCGCTGGCCCGGTGCATCTCGATCAGCCCGTCGTCGCCGGTGCGGAGCTGGGCGTAGTGCCCCGTGGCGACCGCGTCGAAGCCGAGCGCGACAGCCCGGTCGAGCACCGCGGCGAACTTGATCTTCTCGTTGCAGCGCAGGCAGGGATTGGGGGTGCGCCCGGCGGCGTACTCGTCCATGAAGTCCTCCACGACGTCCTCGTGGAAGCGCTCGCTCAGGTCCCAGACGTAGAAGGGGATCCCGATGATGTCGGCCGCACGTCGTGCGTCGTTGGAGTCCTCGATGGTGCAGCAGCCGCGGGCGCCGGAGCGGTAGGACGCGGGGTTGCGCGAGAGAGCGAGGTGGATGCCGGTGACATCGTGTCCGGCCTCGGCGGCGCGGGCCGCGGCGACCGCCGAGTCGACGCCGCCGGACATGGCAGCGAGGACCTTCATGCCTTGGCTGCCCTCGCCCGCTCGACGCAGGGACCGATCGCGGCGACCAGGGCGTCGACGTCGGCCTCGGTGCTGGTGTGGCCGAGCGAGAAGCGCAGCGAGCTGCGCGCCGCGTCGGGCTCGCGTCCCATCGCCAGCAGCACGTGCGAGGGCTGCGGGACCCCGGCGGAGCAGGCGGAGCCGGTCGAGCACTCGATGCCGCGGGCGTCGAGGAGCATCAGCAGGGAGTCGCCCTCGCAGCCGGGGAAGCTCAGGTGGGCGTTGCCCGGCAGGCGCGCCGCGGGATCGTCGAGCGCCGGGCCGTTGAGCACCGCGTCGGGCACGGCGCGCTGGACACCCTCGACCAGCCTTCGCCTCAGGGCGGCCATGCGGACGGCATGCTCGGGCTGGTGCTTGACGGCCAGCTCGACCGCGGCCGCGAGCCCGGCGATGGCCGGGGTGTCGACGGTGCCGCTGCGGATGTCGCGCTCCTGGCCGCCGCCGTGCACCAGCGCGGTGACCGCGAGCTCGCGTCGTACGACGAGGGCGCCGACGCCGTAGGGTCCGCCGACCTTGTGCCCGGTCAGTGCCAGGGCGTCGACCCCGGAGGCCGCGAAGTCGACCGGGACGGTGCCGATGGCCTGCACACCGTCGGTGTGGACGGGGATGCCGTGCTCGGCGGCGATCGCGACGACCTCGTCGATGGGCTGGAGCGTGCCGACCTCGTTGTTGGCCCACATGACCGAGATCAGCGCGACCGTCGCGGGATCGCGATCGACGCTCGCACGCAGCGCCTCGAGGTCGAGGCGACCGTCGCGGTCTACGGGCAGCAGCTCGACCTGGGCGCCCTCGTCCTCGCCGAGCCAGAAGACAGGGTCGAGCACGGCGTGGTGCTCCACCGACGTGGTGAGCACGCGGGTGCGGCGGGCGTCGGCGCCCTGACGGGCCCAGAAGATGCCCTTGAGGGCCAGGTTGTCGGCCTCGGTGCCGCCGGCGGTGAAGACGACCTCGCCGGGGCGGCAGTTGACGGCCTGCGCGATGGTCTCGCGCGACTCCTCCACGATGCGCCGCGCGCGACGCCCCGACGCGTGCAGCGAGCTCGGGTTGCCGACGTCGAGGAGGTGCGCGGTGAGCGCGTCGACCGCCGCGGGCACCATGGGCGTGGTGGCAGCGTGGTCGAGGTAGACGACCGGATCGGGACTGGACTGGCTCATCGCCCTCCCAGGGTACGGCGCCGCGGGTTGCGGGCGCCCATCAGCGTCGTCGGGCGGGACCGGCGCAGGCGGGCGGTCGTGTCGGGTCGTGTGCTCCAGGCAGCGCTCGACCGCTGTCTCCGGCACACGACCCGAGGGGTCAGAGCCGCTCCAGCCACGGATGGCCGGGGTGCGCGAGCGCGATCGTGTCGCGCACCCAGGCCCGCTCGGCAGCCCCGAGCAGCGGCCAGCAGGCCTCGAGGTCGGCGCGGTCCTTGGGCCGGTCGAGACGCGCCTTCATCATGATCGTGACCTCAGGACGCAGGAAGCGCACGCCGTCGGCGCCGACCCAGGTCACGTCCTCGACGAGCGCGACGTGCTCGTGCCAGCGCTTGTTGGTCCAGCAGCCGTCGGTGTCCGGGGTCAGCGGCACGTCGAGCACCCACGGGGCACCCGCGTCCCGACGCACCCAGAGCTGGCCCTCGCGGTCGACGTCGGGCACGCCGACGCGGTAGGGCCGGAGTCCGGCGGCGCTGATCACAAAGGGCGTCCAACGGTCGCCCAGGAAGTCGCGGAAGGCCGGGGCGTCGCAGGTGAGCATCGAGATGTCGAGATCCTCGTGCTCGCGCCGGACGCCGGTGAAGGCCTCGATGCTCCAGCCGCCGACGACCCACCGCGGGCGGTCGAAGCCGGCCATGAAGGCGCCGACCGTGCTCGGGGTCAACGACTCCCACGCACCCCACCAGCGGAGGAACTCCGCGTCGTCCATCTCGGGCGGGGGTGCGGGGAGGTTCATCGCGGCGCCACCGTGGCGAGGACGGCGCGGTGGTCGGAGCCGGGCACGTCCACGGTGCGCGTCCGCGTGACGGTCCGGGCCTCCGAGACGAGCACGTGGTCGATCGCGACCGACGGCGGCAGCAGGCTGAGCAGCGGGAAGCCCCCGTCGACCGGCCAGGTCGCTGCCAGCCCGGCGTTGGTGATCTCGGCTGCGTCGCGGTAGCCCGCGTCGACCAGCGCCCGCAGCGGGGCGTGGTCGAGCGTCGCGTTGAGGTCGCCCGCGATCACGTCCACCCCCTCCCGCTCGGCGACCTCGAGGATCGCCCGGTGATCGGCCTTCCAGTCGGCGTAGAGCGTGGGCGGCGCCGGGTGGACCGCCAGGAAGGTCAGGTCGCCGGTGCGCACCAGCATCCCGTCGAAGGTGGTGTCCAGGGTCTCGACCAGCTCGATAGGCTCGCGGGAGAAGACCATCGTCGCTCCCACGAAGCCGTCGGCAGCCTCTGCCTGCCCGAGCCGGTGCGGGAACACGTCGGACAGGCCGACCCCCTCCATCTCCGCAACGTCACCCCGGGTGACCTCGCTGACGACGAGCACGTCGGTCCCCGCCTCGCTCGCCTCGACCACCAACCGCGTGGCATCACCGGCGCCGGCCAGCAGGTTGGCCGTCATGACGCCCGTCGTCGGCGCGTCAGTAGCCGATCGCGGCACCGAGCCTGACACGAGCGGGGCGAACCACACGGCGTGCAGCGCGAGACCGGCCACCGCCACAGCGATCGGCACCACCAGCAGGCGGTGGCGGGTGGCCCGCCGGAGCGCGAGGAGGAGCAGGAGCAGCAGCGCGGCGGCGTACAACGGAAGACCGAGGGGGGTGAACGCCTGGAGCTGCGTGGTGCGGGCGAGGTCGGGCTCCACGAGTCGTACGACGGTGAGTGCGACCCCGGGGAGCAGGAGACCGACGCAGAGCAGCCAGAGGAGGAAGCGGGGCATGCTCCGAAACTAGCGACCGGATCCTTCAACACGACCGCTCCCCCGTCCGTATCCCCTCCTGAACCGGCTCGCACCAGCGCGCCGACGACGAAGGAGACGACCATGAAGCGCACCCTGGCAGCCCTGACGTCCGCGACGATGCTCGCCGGCGCAGCAGTGGCCACCATGTCGACGAGCGCCACCGCCGCTCCCGCCCCGACCCGGGCCTTCGGCATGACCGCCGACCGCACCCTGGTGTCGTTCGACGTGAACCGCCCGGGCGGTGCCGACCGGATCGCCAAGATCACCGGCCTCAAGGGCGACAAGCGACTGGTGGGCCTGGACTTCCGCCTCAAGAACAAGACGCTCTACGCCGTCGGCAACAACGGCGGGATCTACACGATCAACACCCGCACCGCCGACGCCGACCGCGTGGGCCGCCTCAGCGCGCCGCTCAAGGGCGTCAGCTTCGGCGTCGACGTCAACCCGGCCGCCGACGCCCTGCGGATCGTGAGCAACGCGGGTCAGAACCTGCGCTACTCCTTCGCTGAGAAGACCACGACGGTCGACGGACGCCTCAACACCCCCGACGTCGCCGACCCGGTGCGCGGGATCAAGGCGGCCGCCTACACCAACAACGACAACAGCGACAAGACCGGCACGGCGCTCTACGACCTCAACGCCGCCCTGGGCAACGTCTCGCTCCAGGTCCCGGCCAACGCGGGCACGATCACCCCGCAGGGGTCGACCGGTCGCAAGCTCTTCGGCCAGGTCGGCTTCGACATCGCGAGCGGTGTCACCGGCGGCAAGGCCACGAGCAACGCCGGCTTCGCCTCCTTCACCAGCGGCGGCACCGTCGGTCTCTGGACGGTGAACCTGACCACGGGCGACCTCCGCAAGGTCGGCACCTTCCCGAAGGGTGCGGCGGTCACCGACTTCTCGGTCGCCGTGGGCTGACCCGCCCCGCCGCCCCGTCGTCCAGCGCGACCGCAACGAAGGACGGACATGAGCTCACCGCCCGCGAGGGTCGTCACCGACCTCTCGACCCCCGAGGCCGTGCAGGCTGCCTACGCAGCCCACGGTGACGAGCTCTACCGACTCTCGTTGCGGGCGCTGGGCGACCAGGGCGGCGCGCAGGACGCCGTGCAGGAGACCTTCCTGCGCGCGTGGCGGGCCCGGGAGACCTACGACGCCGGGCGGGCCAGCCTGCGGACCTGGCTGTTCCAGATCGCCCGCCACGTCGTGGTCGACGCTCATCGGACCCGTGGCTCGCGGCCCTGGCTCCGGGCGCTGGCGGACCACCCGACGTTGGAGGAGGCCGCTCCGCCCGTCCCGGACGGGTGGGAGGAGCAGCTGCGGCGGATCCTCGTCGAGGACGCCCTGCGACGCCTCGGCGAGGATCACCGCCGCGCGTTGGCGGAGACCTACCTGGCCGACCGTCCCTACCCCGAGGTCGCGGCCGAGCTCGGGATCCCGGAGAGCACGTTGCGCAGCCGGGTGTTCTACGGACTCAAGGCGCTCCGCGTCGTGATGGAAGAGATGGAGGTGCGGCCATGACCGACCACGAGCAGCTGCGGATCAGCCTCGGTGCCTACGTGCTCGGCGGGCTCGCCGACGCCGAGGCCGCCGACGTCGAGGCACACCTCGTCACCTGCGCGGAGTGCCGCGACGAGCTCGCCGAGCT
Organism: Nocardioides sp.; assembly: GCF_031397825.1. Classification (GTDB taxonomy): domain Bacteria; phylum Actinomycetota; class Actinomycetes; order Propionibacteriales; family Nocardioidaceae; genus Nocardioides. The sequence goes on along the minus strand of NZ_JANNML010000227.1, from coordinate 1,473 downwards.
GGTCCCACCCGCCCGGGTCCTCGCGGAGCTCCGGTCCGCCGCGCCGACCGAGGTCCCCGCGGCACCGGCCGGCCTCCAGGACCGGGTCGTCACCGCCGTGGCCGCCGAGCGCGACCGCGAGCGTCGTACGAAGTGGCGCCGGCAGGCGGGCCTCGCCGCTGTCGGCGGGATCGCCGCAGCCGTCGTCCTGGTGGTCCTGGTGGTCGGCCTCGTCGCCACCCGGCCGGATCCCGCGCCGACCGTGCCCACGGAGGACGTCTCCGTCGCCGTGGGCGTCGCGGGTGTGCGGGCCGACGCCGACCTGGTCGACCACACCTGGGGCGTCGAGGTGAAGCTCACCGCGAGCGGCTTCGACGAGGGACGCCGCTACGTCGTGACCGTGCTCGGCACCGACGGTCGCCGCTACCCCGCCGGCGGCTTCGTCGGCACCGGTGAGCGGGAGATGCTCTGCAACCTCAACTCCACGGTGCTGCGCGCGGCGGCCGCGGGCTTCGAGGTGCGCGACCGGCGGGGCCGCGTCGTGGTGAGCTCGACCTTCACCGCAGTCTGAAGCCTCAGACGACGGGGTCGTCGTCCTCGGGGTCGGAGTCGGCCTCCGCGGTGCTCCACTTCAGCTGGAACTCGACCTCCTCCTCGCCGTCGCCGCGCTCGTGCTCGACCGAGAACTCCGCGTGCTTCGGCACCCGGAAGCGCTCGCCGGCGATCTGGATGCGGAACGACTCGCCCTTCTCCAGCGCGTCGGCGAGGCGGCGCAGCTTGGCCACCACCTCGTCGGTGGCGTAGATGCGCTCGATGTCGCGGGCTTCCTTGCTCACTCCGGGCTCCTTCGCGTCGTCGTACGCCCAGCGGCGTCCGTGCCGACACCGTAGCCAAGGTGCCTGAGAGCGACCCTCAGGTCTCGTGGCCCCGGGAGTCCTCGTCGTCGACCACCTCGGCGCCCAGCAGGTGCTCCAGCAGACCTTGGACCTGGCCGTCGGTGAGGCGCTCCTCCGGTGCAGGGGTGGGCGGCTCCTCGGGGGTCTGGTCCTCGACCGGCGCCGGCCTGCCCTCCTCGACGAACCCGGCGTTCTCGAGGGCCCAGGCCTGCTCCTGCTCCAGCCGGACCTCCTCGGCCAGGTCGACCTCCTCGGCGTCGGGCACCAGGTCGTAGAGGGCGTTGAGGGTCGCATCTGAGCCGGGACCGTCGTCCGCGGGGCCGGGCACCTGACCATGCACGGGACGAGCCTAACCGCCTCGGAACGTCCGCAACCTGCCCTACGGTTGCTCCATGGAGCTGGAGTTCGCCGGGGAGATCTGGGAGTGGCGCGGCCCCGCGCCGTACCACTTCGTCTCGGTGCCCGAGGACGAGTGCGCCGAGCTCCTCGCCGTCTTGCCGATGGTGAGCTATGGCTGGGGCATGATCCCCGCGACCGTGCGCGTCGGCGCCACGGACGTCACGACGGCGCTGTGGCCCAAGGACGGCGGCTACGTCGT
>NZ_JANNML010000223.1:0-12430 GCF_031397825.1 Nocardioides sp. | reverse complement strand
CCACCGCGAGCCGCTCGGCCTCCAGCGACAAGAACACGACGCCGCGCCGGCCCTCGTCGTCGATCGAGTAGAGCCGCACGTTGGTCTCGAGGAAGGTGCCGAACCACGGCACCGCCGGTCCTGCTGCCCCGAACCCTCCCTGGGCCAGCGTGAACGGGATCAGTCCGACCCAGCTCGATCCGTCGTGCACGTCGGGGCGCACCCCGCGTGGCAGCAGCGGCGCCACCCGCTCCGGGTCGACCCGCCAGTGCAGGTAGGTCAGGTCGCGCCACCACTGGTGCAGGGAGGCCCGGCTGGTGAGCGGCGGACCCTGCGGGTCGATCGGGCGGGCGAGGTCCATGCCCCTAGGCTCCCAGGTGGCGGGGCGTCGCCGACCACCCCCAGGAGGAGCAGCCGCATGAGTGCCGAGGAGCTCGAGAAGTACGAGAGCGAGCAGGAGCTCACCCTCTACCGCGAGTACCGCGACGTCGTCGGCATCTTCAAGTACGTCGTGGAGACCGACCGCCGCTTCTACCTGTGCAACCAGGTCGACGTGAAGGCGCGCACCGAGGCCGGCGACGTCTTCTTCGAGGTGTCGATGAGCGATGCCTGGGTGTGGGACATGTACCGCCCCGCGCGCTTCGCCAAGAGCGTCAAGGTGCTGACCTTCAAGGACGTCAACGTCGAGGAGCTCAACCAGTCCGAGATCGACCCTCCGAAGCCCTGACCTGGGCGGATACCCTCGGGGGCATCGCGATGACCGTGGTCGGGGAATCTGCGGACTCCGGGCGCTGCTGACGCACTGACGCTCTACCCTGATCTGGGGAAGGCGTGGGGTCCTCCCCTCCGTCCTCGCGGGGGTGAGAGACATGGTCGGTCGAGTGATGCGCCTGCGGCGCCGCTCCGACGACGGCGCCTCAGCCGTCGAGTTCGCCCTCGTCGTCCCCCTCCTGCTGCTCCTGCTCTTCGGCATCATCAGCTACGGCGTGATGCTCAGCTTCCGCCAGACGCTCAGCCAGGCTGCCGCCGAGGGCGCCCGAGCCGCGGCCGTGACGTTCGTCGAGACGGACAAGCAGGATGCCGGCTACGACGCCATCGACGGTGCGCTCGACAGCTTCGGCGCCACGTGCGTCGGTGGCTCCCTGCGCAAGGGGGCAGTCACGGTCGGCACGTGCACGGTGACGGCGCCCGGTCCCTGCACCCCTGTCGCGACCGGCGTCGAGTGCGTGACGGTGACGCTCTCCTACGACTATCGAGACCACCCGATCGTCCCGTCGTTCCCCGGCGTGGGCTACGTGATGCCGTCGGTGCTCACGTACTCGGCGCAGGCGAGGGTGAGTTGACCAGGAGCCGCGACGAGCGTGGCGCCGTCGCGGTCATCGTGGGGGTGATCTCCATGGTGCTCATCGTGATCGCGGCGTTCGCGGTCGACCTGGGTATGCAGCGAGTGGCGCGGCGGGACATGCAGTCCCTGGCCGACGTGGTCGCCCTGGACCTGGTGCGTGAGCTGGACGGCCAGCGGACGATCGCTGACCTGACTCCGCTGATGCCGGGGCTGGCGCAGGCCAGCCTGGTGCGCAACAAGCTCTGCGGCCCGGCGAGCAACCGCCAGGTGTGCAACGTCGGTGACGTCCCGCAGCTCAGCGTCGAGCTCGGCACGCTCAGCCCTGCTGGGGCGTTCACGCCCTCGGTCGCTCCGGCGGTGGTGCCGACCGCGTTGCGCGTCACCGCGGCCACCAGTGTGGGCTTCGCGTTCGTCCCCGGCAGCGGGGGAGCGGTCCGCACCGCCGTGGCCGACACCGACTCGGGTGCCTGCTTCAAGCTCGGCGCCGTGGGCGTCGGTCTCGACACCAAGCGCTCGCTCCTGCTCAACGCGATCCTCGGGGAGGCGCTCGGCACCCCCGTGAGCCTGACGTTGGCCGGCTACCAGGGACTGGCTGACGCTTCTCTGTCGTTGCTCGACCTCGTGGGCGTCCCGACCCTCGGCGTCGGGACGGTCGATGAGCTCCTCTCCACCGAGGTCAACCTTGCGGACCTCTACGACGCTGCTGCCGTGGTGCTGACCAACCAGGGGGACACGGCCCAGGCCGACCTCTTCGAGGCGTTCGCGCTGGCCGTGGGCCCGGTCGCCGACGTCGACCTCGGCGACCTCGTCAACGTCGACCAGGGCAACGGAGCTGCCTCGGCTGCGTCGCTCAACACGCTCGACCTGCTCTACGGCTCCGCCACGGTGTCCGACGGCCAGTCGTTCGTCGCGGTGCCGACGCTCGGGATCAGCCTCCCGTCGGCCTCGCTCACCGGCAGCGTGCGGGTCGGGCAGGCGGCGCAAGCCGGGTGTGGGCGAGTGCAGTCAGCGACCGCAACCACCCAGCAGGTGTCGACCGACCTCGACGGCACGATCGCCTCCCTCCCGGGCGTCTCCGCTGTCGGCCTCACCGTCACCTCCACCAGCGTCACGATCACCGACCTCAAGGTGACCGCCGCGAGTGCCACGGGGACGCTGACCGCCGCCGACTGCGGCACCCCCGACGCGGCCGATCCCGACTCGATGTCGGTGCTGGCGACGCCGGGACTGGTCACCATCACGGGCAGCCTGTCCGTCCGGCTGGGTGCCCAGATGCAGCTTCCGTTCGGCCTCCTGGGGGGACTGGTGCTGGTGGGGCTCGACATCCGGATCCCGGCGACGCTCAACGCGACCTCATCGACGGCGGGCACGACCGTGGCCATGGAGTTCCCGACGCTGCCCTCCTACGACACCGCCCACCCCGCAGGCTCCGCCGGCGTCGGTCTCGCTCCCGGGGCGGTCTCCCTGAGCCCGGGAGGTACGACGATCACGGCCACCCTCCTGGGGCTCCCGCTGGCTCTCGGCGGCTCGTCGGCGACCGTGGTCAACGCAGCCATGACGATCATCTCGTCGCTGACGACCCAGCTCAACGCCGCCCTGGTCCTGCCCCTGATCGACGCCTTGGGGGTCAGGCTCGGCAGCGCCGACGTCTTCGGACTCCCGCGCCCGCTCTGCGCCGAGCCTGCGCTGCGCGGCTGATCCACGCTCCGCCGATCGGCCATTTCTCCTAGTCATCCCTGCTCACTGACCCGAGGAAGGCGGGCCAGGGGGGCCGCTCAGACCTACCGTGGGACGTGGGGTTGATCGTGGGGGCCACCTAGAGGAGATCAGGGACGTGTCGGAGCCGATGTCTCGACCTCGCAGCCGCCGCAGCGAGCGCGGTGCTGCGGCCCTCGAGTTCGCGCTGGTCGCCCCCCTGCTGATGCTGCTCCTGATGGGCATCATCACCTATGGCTACATGCTCAGCTTCCGACAGTCGCTGAGCCAGGCCGCGGCCGAGGGCGCCCGCGCCGCAGCTGTCGCCCCGATCTCCGCCAACCGCCAGGCCCTGGCCACGTCGGCCGTCGGGTCAGCGATCGGCGTTGCCTGCGGGACGACCTACCTGACCTGCACGGTGACCTTTCCCACGACCTGCACCTGCGTCTCGGTGACGGTGACGCACCGCTACAAGGCTGACCCGAGCAAGCCCGTCTTCCTCGGCCTGGGCCTCGTGATACCGGACACCCTCACCTACACGGCCGTCTCCGAGGTCAGCTGATGCGTCGCCGTGACGAGCGGGGAGGAGTGGCGGTCCTGACCGCCGCGGCCGTCGCGGTGCTCGTCGCCGTTGCTGCCTTCGCCGTCGACCTCGGCATGCAGCGCGTCGTGCGCAGCGACATGCAAGCACTCGCCGACGTCGTCGCGCTCGACGCTGCCCGCCTCCTGGACGGCCGGAAGGCCGGTGAGATCCGGGCAGGATCGGTGACGGAGCCGTCGCTGCAGGCGACCGTGGCGGCCAGTGTGGCCCGCAACTCCACCTCGTTGGGCAGTGTCACGTCCGTGACGGCCACGCTGGTCTACGTCGTGACCGGGACCAACGGGGAGCAGGTGCCCAGGAAGCTGCCGTCGGGTGCCGTGGAGGAGGTGGCCGACGGCGTCATCCCGGACGGTGTCCTCATCGACGCACAGGGCTCCGTGGACTTCGCGTTCGCTCCGGGGTCCGGGGCCGCGATCCGCAGTGCCGTGGCTGAGGCGTCGTCGACCGCTTGCTACCGGTTGGGGTCCTACGTCGCTGCCGTCCGTTCTGGTGACTCCGCGGTCCTGAGCCAGCTCAACGACTTCCTCAACCTCAACCTGAGCGTGCTGAGCTATCAGCAGATCGCGGCAGCCGACCTGACCCTGGCGCAGCTCGCGGCCGATCCCCGGATCGGCAGCGCGGATCAGCTCCTGACCGGCAGCGTCGGCTATGCCAACCTGGTCAACGCCACGATCGATGCCCTGAAGAAGGAGCCCGGCGGCAACACCGCTGCTGTGCAGGCGCTCTCGTCCTTCCTCGCCCTCGCGGCAGCCACCCCCATCGTCCGTGTGGGCGACGCACTCAGCATCTCGCCGACGGACGCTGCTGCCCTGAAGACCAACTTCAGCGTGCTGGACCTCCTGGCCGGGACCCTGATGGTGGCCAACGGGGAGCACGCGATCGAGATCCCCAACATCCAGGCCGGTGTCCCCGGGGTGGGGGACGTCGACGGCTACCTCTACGTGCAGCAGGGCCCCCAGCTCGCCTGCGGCGCGCCCGGCAGCGCCAGCTCCGTCGCCGAGACCAGCCAGGTCCGGACCGATGCGTCGGTCAAGTTCCTCAACACCCCGAGCATCAACATCACCACAGGCTTGCTCGACGGGACGCTCCAGACGGGCAAGGCCGAGGGAGGCATCACGATCAGCCTGGGCAACGCGACAGGCCGGTTGAGCGCCACTCCGAAGGTGCACTGTGGCGCCGGCACCCTCCTGGATCCCCACACCTTCAGCGTGGACGTCACGTCGGGCGCCGTGGACTACTCCCTCCGTGCGACCATCGAGCTCTCCGGAAAGCTCAAGATCGGCGTCCTGAACAACGTGAACATCACGGCCAAGGCCGACATCACCATGGCGGCGCCCACGGGTGCCCCGGCCAGCACGGCCAACTTGAGGATGCCTCCCAACGACACGGTCCCCATCGAGACCGGTGGTGACCCCAACCTCCTGACCAGCGCCGTCCCGACCGTGACCGTGAAGGACCTCGTGTTCAGTGTGAGCGCCCTCAACCTGCTGACCCTGGGACTTTCTCTCTCCTCGCTCACGACCACCATCACCCAGGCTCTCCAGGCCGCGGTGGCAGGTCCGGACGGCTTCGTGGAGAAGACCCTTCGACCCTTCGCCTACAACCTCGACAACATGCTGGTCAATCCGGTCGCCTCCCTCTTCGGGATCCGCGTCGGGGGTGCCGACGTCTACGCCGTGCAGGCGGTGTGCAACGTGCCCGTGCTGCGCCACTGAGGGCCCAGGGTCGTCCTTTCGGACATTTCTCCTGGTCATGTCGAGCGGCTGCGAGTGGTTCGGTCGACCGTTGGCGACCTGGGGCCCTACCATCCCCACAGGGGGACCATCGGGGGTCCCGCAGAAGGGCAGGACTGCGCGCGTGGGACGTCGTACTCGGAGATGTTCTGGACGCGGAGAGCGAGGAGCGGCGGCCGTCGAGTTCGCCCTCCTGCTCCCGCTCCTGCTCCTGCTGGTCTTCGGCATCATCCAGTACGGGCTGTACTTCTGGGCCGTCCAGGGCGGTAGCGACATCGCACGTTCAGCCGCTCGCCGGGCGGCCGTGGGGGACCCGGCCACCTGCGCGAGCTTCCAGACCGCCGTACGCCGCGACATCGACTCGCTCACGGGCACCGGGGCCGGGGCGACCGTCCGCCGGACCTACACCACGGCCAGTGCGACCGGGGTCCAGGTGGGCGACACGGTGCAGGTCGAGGTGAGCTTCGACAGCTTCGACCTCCAGCTGCCCTTCCTGCCCTTCGTGGACCGCGGGCGGGTGACGACGACCGTCGAGACGCGCGTGGACTTCGTGCCCCAGCAACCCCAGGCCTGCGCGTGAGACGCAGCCGCGACGACCGCGGCGCCATGGCGATCATGATCGCGATCTTCGTGGTCGTCCTGTTCACCTGCGCCGCCCTGACGGTCGACCTCGGCAACGCGTGGGCTCGCAAGCGGGCCGTGCAGCGACAGGTCGACGTCAGCGCCCTTGCGGCGGGGCACCTGCTGCCGATGAACAACACCAACAGGAGCGCGATCCTCACCGAGGTCGCGTCCTACCTCGAGGAGAACGTCGTCGTCGGGCAGGACCCGGTGACGGCCGACGCGCTCGCCAACGGGGCCATGGCCGACGGGGAGGTGATCTTCCAGGACAGCCTGGGGCTCACCTGCGTGGTCGACTGCGCCCAGATGAAGGTGGTCGCCCCCGAGGCCGACGTGGCTTTCGGGCTGGCCGGCATCATCGGTGTGACCGGCACCAGCGTCCAGCGCTCCGCCTCGGTGCGCGTCGTCTCCGCACTGCCACCGGCGTCGAAGATGATCCCGTTCTGGCTGCCCAACGGCTGCGGCTACGGCTCTGCGCTTGCCGACACCAGCGGAGGCAGCACGACGCCCGCGCCGGCACCCTCGCCCACCCCGACCGTCTCAGCGACTCCGACCGCTAGCCCCACCTCGACCCCGACGGCCACCGCGACGAGCACCGCGACGACGACCACGGCGACCGCATCGCCCGTCGTTGCCGCCCCCGGCATCGAGGTCGGCAGCCACACCCTGACCGGCGCCAGCCCGATCGCCGCGGCCAACGGGTCGTCCCTCGAGATCTCGGGCTACCAGATCTCCAACATCCCGCCCAGGACCGATCGTGCCTCGATCCGGCTCTACTCCCCGGACGGCAGCCGCTTCGTGGACTACGCGGCTCAGAGCCCCGGCAAGGGCACGTTGCAGGTGCCGGCATTCCGCGTCGGCACCGAGGTCACCGCGGTGGCGGGGGACTGGACGGCCTACGCGCTCCTCGCCAAGAACGGCAACGGGACGCTCACGATCTCGACCACCAAGCTCGTGGTGCGCGTGGCGGGGGCACCGGCCCCCACCGTCCCCTCGACGTCAGCAGCACCTACGGTGGCGCCGACCACCGCGTCGGCCGCTCCCACCAGCGTGCCGGTGGGGTGCATCGGCCAGGCACGAGGCAACTTCGGCCAGCTCGACTCCCCGCGCCGCGACGGCTCCTCCACCCAGACCCGGCTGGCCCGCAACATCGCGTCCGGACTCGACCACCAGCTCGTGCCCTTCGCCTTCGCTCCTGGTGAGGAGGTCAAGGACTGCGGGCGCGTCAACCAGGGCTTCATCTCCGGTGCACAGCCCGACACCAGCTCGGTGGACGGCCGCAACTGCATCGTCGGTGACACCGGCAACGACGGCCCGGCGATCATGAACGGCTTCGTCCAAGGCGTCGACAGTGTGCGCGGGCGGCTCGACGCGTCGCTGACCGGAGCGCGCACGACCTGCTCCGGCCGCACCGACGTCAGCGTCGGCGGGGTCTCCATCAACAACGACGTGCTGTCCTGCTTCCTACGCAACGGTGCGACGCTCGACAAGCTGGCCCAGACGACCGGGGTGGACGCCACCATGCTGGATCCGCGTGTGGTGGACTCCCCGCGCTTCGTGTGGCTGCCGGTCGTCTACGCGACCGACCGTGCCCAGAAGGACTTCCAACCGATCTACGACTTCGTGCCCGGCTTCGTCACCGACGAGACCCAGTCCACGGCCGCGAGCCCTGCCAACGGGTTGGCCGTCAACGGCAACTCCGTGAAGTCGCTGACGGTGTTCACCTTCAACAAGGCGGCGCTCCCCATCGACGAGCAGGCCGCCACCACGGTGTTCGACCAGCGCGTGCAACAGAGCATCGTGCGCCTCGTCGACTGACGCAGCGCCTCCGCTCCGAGGCCCGCGAGTCGTCCACAAGGAGGTCGACGACCGCCTTGTCCACAGCTTCATCGTCGGTGTGCCCCTGCCGTCCCGGGTCTCAGGCAGCCTCGGCGCAGGAGGTCTGGAGATGACGACGACAGCAGCAGCCCGACAGGCATTGGGCACCTACGGGGAGTCGGTGGCGGCGCGCCACCTCGTCGAGCAGGGGCTGGTCCTGCTCGACCGCAACTGGCGGTGCGACGTGGGCGAGGTCGACCTCGTGCTCCGGGAGGGGCACGTGCTGGTGGTCTGCGAGGTCAAGACCCGCAGCAACGACGCCTGCGGGACACCCCACGAAGCCGTGGGCGCGGAGAAGCGTGGCCGCCTCGGGCTCCTGGCCGAGCGCTGGGCCGCCGAGCACGGCGTGACACCGCCCGACACCCGCATCGACCTGGTCGCGGTGCTCAGACCGCCGCGCGGACCGGCCGTGGTCGAGCACGTGAGGGGGATCTGATGCCGTTCGCCACCGCCCGGTCGGTGTGCCTCGACGGCGCCGTCGGCCACCTCATCGACGTGCAGGCCGACGTCTCTCCCGGTGCTGTCGGCACGACACTGGTCGGCCGCGCCGACCCGGCGCTCCACGAGGCACGCGACCGCTGCCGGATGGCGATCATCAACAGTGACCTGCGGTGGCCCGCGACCAAGCGGATCACGGTGCTGCTCTCACCGGCCGACCTGCTCAAGCGGGGCACCCACTTCGACCTCGCGATCTGCATCGCGGTCCTGGCCGCCGACACCGTGGTGCCGCGCCACGCGCTGGAGTCCACGGCCTTCATCGGCGAGGTGTCCCTCGATGGCCGGCTGCGCTGCGTCGCCGGGGTGCTGCCCATGGTGCTGGCCGCGGCCGCCCGCGGCGTGACCCGGGTCTTCGTGCCCGAACCGTCCGCCCAGGAGGCGTCGATGGTGCCGGGGATGACCGTGCTCGGCATGCGCTCGCTGGCCCAGGTCGCCGCCGAGCTCGCGGGGGAGGAGGTGCCCGAGGCGCCGCCGGTGGCGCCCATGTCGGGCAGCCGACTCCTGTCCTGGCGCGGCGAGGAGCGCCTCGAGGAGGTCGACTTCGCCGACCTGCACGGGCTGCGTGAGACCAAGTACGCCGTCGAGGTCGCCGCCGCCGGCGGCCACCACGTGATGTTGTCCGGACCCAAGGGGTCGGGCAAGACCAGCATCGCCGAGCGGATCCCGACCATCATCCCGGAGCTGGCGCCCGAGGAGTCCTTGGAGCTCACCGCGATCCACTCGCTCTGCGGGACCCTCGACGCGGCTCAGGGGATGGTGCGTCGGGCCCCCTTCCGCGCCCCGCACCACGACGCGAGCAAGGCCAGCCTGATCGGCGGCGGCTCGGGCCAGGTGCGACCGGGGGAGATCAGCCGTGCCCACGGCGGCGTGCTCTTCCTCGACGAGTTCCCCTTGTTCAGGTCCGACGTGATCGACGCGCTGCGCCAGCCGATGGAGAGCGGAGACGTCACCATCGCCCGGCACGGCGAGGCAGCCGTCCTCCCGGCCCGGGGCATGGTGGTGCTGGCGTGCAACCCCTGTCCCTGTGGCGACTACCGACCCGCGGCGGGCAGCAACAGCTGCAAGTGTCGCGAGGTGGTGCGCCGTGACTACCAGGCCCGCGTCAAGGGGCCGGTCTCCGACCGCATCGACATCACGCGTCACGTCGAGCCGCCGCTGCCGCACGAGCGAGGCGACCGGTTCGCCCTCCTGGAGACCTCGGCCGAGATCCGGGCCCGGGTCGAGGTGGCGCGCCGCCTGCAGGCGGTCCGCTACACCGACTGCAGCTGGCGGCTCAACGGCCAGGCCCCCGGGCCGGCGCTGCGTGAGCGCTGGCCCTTGCCGCCCGCGGCCCAGCGGCTGCTCGACGACGAGGTGTTCGCGGGCAGACTCACCAGCCGCGGGGCGGTGCGCGTGCACCGGCTCGCGATGACGGTCGCGGACCTCGCCGCGGTGCGTGCGGGAGTCAACGTGCGGCCCGGCACGGTGGAGGTCGAGACGGCACTCCGGCTCAGGTCGGGCGAGCCACTGCTGGCGCGCCAGGTCGCCCCCTCAGTCGCGGTCGCGGTCGCGGTCGAGGAGCAGGCCGGATGAGCGATCAGGAACGGCTGGCGCGCGTGGCCCTCAGCCGGCTGACCGAGCCCGGCGACTCCCGGTTCACCAAGCTCGTCGCCGAGTTCGGCGGAACGGACCTCCAGTCGGCGCTGCTCCGGCAGCGGGACGCCCAGGGCATGCTCGACGACTTGGCCGTCCGGTTGGGCTCCGCCGACCCGGTGCGAGAGCTCGAGCGGGCCGACCGCCTCGGGATCCGCTTCGTCATCCCCGGCGACCCCGAGTGGCCCCGCCAGCTCGACGACCTGATGCACGCACCCGAGCTCCACAAGAGAGGCGGTCCGCCGATCGGCTTGTGGGTCAAGGGTCCGCTGCGCCTCGATCAGCTCGCTGCCGCGGTGGCCGTGGTCGGCTCACGCTCTGCGACCACCTACGGAGAGCACGTGGCGAGCGAGATGGGGGCCGTGCTCGTCCGGCACGGCGCACCGGTCATCTCGGGAGCGGCCTTCGGCATCGACCAGGCCGCCCACCGCGGAGCCATCGCGATGGAGGGACCGACCGTCGCAGTGCTCGCCTGCGGTGCCGATCGCGCCTATCCGACGGCCCACCAGTCGCTGATCGACCACATCGGGCAGCACGGCGCCGTGGTGTCCGAGGCACCTCCCGGCTGCGCCCCCACCCGGATCCGCTTCCTTGCGCGCAACCGTCTGATCGCCGCCCTGTCGCGAGGCACGGTGGTCGTCGAGGCCGCTCAGCGCAGCGGAGCCCTCAACACCGCCTCGTGGGCCGAGCGCCTCAACCGACAGGTCCTCGCGGTCCCGGGCCCGGTGACCAGCGCCCAGTCCCAGGGATGCCACGACCTCGTGCGGCGTGGAGTCGCCACCTTGGCCACCAACCCCCAGGAGGTCCTGGAGATGGTGGGCAGCGCCGGCGAGCACCTGGTGGAGCCGGCGCAGCAGCCGCTCACGGCCAGGGACCGCCTCACCCTGCGTCACCGCCAGGTGCTCGACGCGGTGCCGGTCGCCGCCGGTGTCGGGACCGAGTCGGTGGCCCGCACGGCCGGTCTTGGCCTCGTGGAGGTGCGCTCCGCCCTGATCCACCTCGAGGAGAACGGGCTGGTGGAGCAGGACGGCGTCGGATGGCGGCTCGGGTTGCTGGGGCGCGCCTGAGCCGATGCTGCCGACCGACTTCCTAGAGTCAGGGGGTGACCGCCGACCCGACGCCCGAGGAGCCGGCAGAGGCAGGGGCTGACCTGCTGCCCGAGCCCATGGCTCGCGTGCTCGGCGACTACGAGCGTCACCTGGTCTCCGAGCGCGACCTCACGCCCCACACCGTCCGCGCCTACACGGCCGATGTCGCGGGGCTGCTCGAGCACGCGTCGCGCCTGGGGTGCTCCGAGGTGACCGACGTCGACCTGCGCACGTTGCGCAGCAGGCTGGCCAAGCAGCAGACGATGGGCCTGTCTCGCACCACGTTGGCGCGACGGGCGACGGCTGCCCGGGTGTTCACGGCCTGGCTGGCGCGCACGGAGCGGGCCCCCGGCGACGTCGGCGCGTCGCTCGGCTCGCCCAAGGCCCACAAGTCGCTGCCGCCGGTGCTGCGCGCCGACGAGGCCAGCGACCTCATCGCAGCCGCGGCAGCGCTGGCCGACGACGGGAGCCCGATCGGGCTGAGGGACGTGGCGATGCTGGAGCTGCTCTATGCCACGGGCATCCGCGTCGGTGAGCTCGTCGGCCTCGACATCGACGACGTCGACCGCGACCGCTTCGTCGTCCGGGTCCTCGGGAAGGGGCGCAAGGAGCGCTCCGTGCCGTTTGGCCGCCCGGCGGCTCGGGCGCTCGACTTCTGGCAGCGCCAGGGGCGCCCGCACCTGCAGGTCGACGGCTCGGGTCCGGCTCTCTTCCTCGGGGCACGCGGCAGGCGGATCGACCCGAGGGCCGTCCGCACCCTGGTTCACCAGCGGATCGCGCAGGTGCCCGGGGCGCCCGACATCGGACCGCACGGGCTGCGTCACACGGCGGCCACCCACCTCCTCGAGGGCGGCGCCGACCTCCGCTCGGTCCAAGAGCTGTTGGGGCACGCCTCGCTGGCCACGACCCAGCTCTACACCCACGTCACGACGGATCGACTCCGTCGGGCCTACCAGCAGGCGCACCCCCGAGCCTGAGCCTGGTCTCATCGGTGCAGCAGTGCCACGAGACCGATGGCAGGGACGAAGAAGGCCGCCATGCCAGTCGGCCGGGTCAGGGGTGCCACGCCAGGGGCGGAGCCCCCGAGCGGCAGCAGTCGCACCGGCCCCATGCCGACCAGCCGCAGCGGGTCGAGATAGGTCTCGCCCTCGATCCAGCCCCAATGGAGGCAGGCTCGGGGGAAGCAATGGGACCCCGGGAGCTGGAGCACGCCTACCGGGTCGCCACGAGCCACCGTCGCGCCGAGCGCAGCGGTGGCCGTCACCGGCTCGTAGGTCGTGCGGGTCGTGCCGTGGTCGACGACGACCACGCCCCGACCGGCGAGCGAGCCCGCGAAGGTGACCGTCCCGGGCAACGCCGC